>CAUPZW010000019.1:0-37212 GCA_963515655.1 Streptococcus mitis | reverse complement strand
AAGCAAACGGAGGACGGAAAATGGTAAAAGTACGATTGTATTTGGTACGTCATGGTAAGACCATGTTTAACACGATTGGTCGCGCGCAAGGTTGGAGCGATACTCCCTTAACAGCTGAAGGTGAGAGAGGGATTCAAGAATTAGGAATCGGTTTACGAGAATCTGGTTTGCAGTTTGAGCGCGCTTATTCGAGTGATTCTGGTCGCACTATTCAGACAATGGGAATTATCCTTGATGAACTTGGCTTGCAGGGAAAAATCCCTTATCGTATGGACAAGCGTATCAGAGAATGGTGTTTTGGTAGTTTTGATGGAGCCTACGATGGCGATCTTTTCATGGGCATTATTCCTCGTATCTTTAATGTGGATCATGTTCACCAATTGTCTTATGTTGAACTGGCTGAGGGCTTGGTAGAGGTCGATACAGCTGGTTGGGCTGAAGGATGGGAAAAACTCAGTGGCCGAATCAAGGAAGGTTTTGAAGCGATTGCCAAAGAAATGGAAGAGCAAGGTGGGGGCAATGCCCTAGTCGTGAGCCACGGAATGACCATTGGAACCATTGTTTATCTGATTAATGGTATGCATCCGCATGGTCTCGATAATGGTAGCGTGACGATCCTTGAATATGAGGACGGCCAGTTTAGCGTTGAGGTTGTTGGTGACCGTAGTTACCGAGAACTAGGACGTGAGAAGATGGAGGAAGCCTCTATTTAATCAGTTTAGACTTGCTTGCTCTGAACTAGGGATTTGATAAGAATATCAAGATAAGAAAAACAGCCGAGGGTAATCCTTTTGGCTGTTTTTGATGGGGAAAACTAAAGTGTAATGCTATTGCTTTTAGAGATTTTCATAAACAAGAGCAAGGAAGCTACTGTTAAAACAGTGAGGATAGTTGACAAGGCTGCGGCAACACCGTAATTTCCTCTGAGAACCTCTGTATAAATAGCTACAGTCATTGTTCTTGTTTTGACATTGTAGAGGAGGATAGAAGTAGAGAGTTCTGAAATCATTGTAACCCAAGATAGGATAGCTCCAGAAATAATACCAGATAGCATCATTGGAGTTGTAACCTTGGCAAAGGTATTGAAACGGCTACTTCCTAAGCTTTCAGCAGCTTCTTCAATACTTGGTGCTATTTGTTGCAAGCTAGCAACAGATGAGCGAATAGTATAAGGTAATCTTCTGACAGATAGAGACATAATTAAGATGAAAGCAGTCCCTGTAATCATAAGAAATCCACTTCCAAATAGACCAGTATTGAAGGAAGAAATGAAGGCAATCCCTAGAACGGTTCCTGGTACAATATAAGGGACCATACTGAGGCTGTCAATTAAGTTTGTAAACAAATTCCGTTTTCTAACGGCTAGGTAGGAGATAAATGTTGCGAATAGGACAACTAGGACTAAGGCAATCAAAGGGATACGAATGGTATTGAAAATAGCAGACCCCATACGATTGAAAGCTACCTTGTAACTGTTTAGAGAATAGCCTTTGACAAATACCATACCTGATGTTTTTAGGAAAGAAGTATAAATCAAGTAGACTTGAGGTAGAACAGAGAATAAGATAATTCCGTAGACTGTTGCATAAATGGCAGCCATTTTTCCTTTTGTAGTTTTTTTAGGATCGATTGGATGGAGCGAATTCATGCTGAAACTGTAGCGGTTTGAGATGTATTTTTGGATAAGGAAAATCACCAAGGCGATGATAATCGCCATAACTGCTAAAGCAGATGCAAAGGCAGAATTTCCTCCAACCTCGCTAATAAATTGGGTATAAATCAGGACAGGGAAAGTCCGATATCCTTCACCAATCAACATAGGCGTTCCAAAGTCTGAGAATGCCCTCATAAATACAAGCAGGGCAGCAGCTAGTAAGGTTGGAACTAGGAGAGGTAAAATAACCGTTACGATACGTTTAAATCCGAAGGAACCCATGCTTTCAGCAGCTTCAAGTAGAGAATTGTCAATACTTTTCATTGTTCCGGCAACGTATAGAAATACCAGTGGGAATAGTTGCAGTGTAAAGACAAGTACAATTCCTTTGAATCCGTAAATATCGATAGCAGGAAGATGAAGGGCATTTGTCAGGAATTTTGTGATGACCCCATTTCGTCCCAGCAAGAGAATCCAGGAGTAGGCTCCCACAAAAGGAGCTGACATGGAAGCAATGATAATTAATATTTGTAGAAATTTCTTTCCCTTGAAATCATACATGGAAAAGAGATAAGCTAATAGGGTTCCTACGACTAAGGAAGTGACAGTAGCGGTAATGGAAACCTTGAAACTGTTGACAAGTGTCTCAGAGTAGTAGGCTTTACTAAAGAAAGTGACAAAATTAGCTAGTGAAAATTGTTCCTCATGTATAAGTGCTTGCTTGAGCACGGTAACGATAGGATAAACGAGAAAGACAAGATAGGTAAGAAAGATGAAGAAAGAGGAGGCTGTCCAAATATTTAGTTTTTTACGTTCCATGGTTGACTCCTTTTATCAGGTTTTGGGAACCATCCGCAGAAAAGACGTTTAATTTTTTAGTATTGATTCGTAGACGAATACGATTGCCTTTTTGTAGATCTTCTTCAAAAGTTGATTCTTCGCTAACCTGAATTTTTGAGGCAAAACCTGTCTCAATGAAATACTCCGTATTTAGTCCAAGATAGACGCTATCGCTAATAGTTCCTTCAATATCTCCAGCTTCATCTTTGATAAACTCTTCAGGACGAATGCTTACATGAATAGCTTGTGCATCAGCCTGATCAAGAGCTGGTATTCGAAGGGCATAGCCATCTGAAAAGACGATATAAGCGCCGTCGCTCCGTTTTTCAAGATTGGCAGGAATAATATTTGTGCGTCCGATAAAGGTTGCCACAAACTCATTAGCTGGTTTATGATAGAGTTCTTTTGGTCGGCCGATTTGTTGGATCACCCCATCTTTCATAACAGCAATTTGGTCTGAAATCGCCATGGCTTCTTCTTGGTCGTGGGTCACATAGACGGTTGTAATTCCCACTTCGTGTTGGATTTCTCGAATGGCTTGACGCATATCCAAGCGAAGTTTGGCATCCAGATTACTAAGTGGCTCGTCCATGAGGAGAACACTTGGATTAACTGCTAAGGCACGTGCCAAGGCGACACGTTGTTGTTGTCCACCACTGAGTTTATCAGGTTTTCGATCTGCGTATTGAGCAATTTGCATAAGTTCAAGATACTTATTGGTTTGTTGAATCAATTCTTCTTTTGGAACCTTCTTTTGCTTAAGACCAAAAGCAACATTATCTCGGACAGTCAAATGTGGGAAAATAGCGTAGTTTTGGAAAACCATCCCGATATTGCGTTTGCTGGGTTCCATATTATTAATTTTTGTATCATCGAAGTAAAATTCTCCGCCTTCGATACTGTTGAAACCTGCAATCATACGAAGAAGAGTCGTTTTCCCACACCCTGAAGGACCAAGGATGGTAAAGAGACTTCCTTTGGGAACTGTAATATTTAAATTATCAATAACAGGAACATCGTGGTAGATTTTTTTGGCGTTAATAATTTTGATCTCACTCATAGTGAACCTCTTTTACTGTTTAGATTGGATATCTGTAAAAATGTCATTGTACTTTTTAAGAATAGTGGATTTATTTTTAATGACATAATCTGAATCTTCGGTGGCAATCTTGATTTCTGTCATAGCCTTCATATTTTTATTGGTTTTAGCATTTTTACGAATAGGTCTGATTGTAGTTTCAGTTCCTAGCTTATCTTGGATTTCTTGAGAAAGGATGAAATCGATAAATTTCTTAGCGTTTTCCATGTGTTTGGCATTTTTGAAGATGGCCGCGTTACCAGGTAAAAAGACGGTACCTTCTTTTGGATAAATGACTTTTACATCAACTCCATCATTTAAGAGTTTTAAGGCAGGGTCTTCATAGGTGAGTCCAACAGCCATTTCCCCATCGGCGACAGCTTTGTAAACATTTGAAGAGCTAGATGCAATTTTTCCATCTACTAGGGTAAATAGATTTTTCACATAGGTCCAAGCTTGTTCATTTTCGTATCCACCTTGGTCTACAAGCATGTTTGTTAGTTGTGCAAAGGCACTAGAAGCATTACTTGGATCAGCAGTAGCAATTTTTCCTTTTAATTTAGGATTGAGTAGATCATTGTAGCCTTCAATTTTAATATCTTTTGTAAGAGCTGAATTGGCAATGATAACACTGACATCCAGTGTGTAAGGTGTGTAGAATCCTGTTTTATTTTGATATTCAGGGATTATCTGGTCGTTTTCTTGGGAAATATAAGGTTCAAAAAGTTTTTCGTTAGAAGAGAAGAGGGCGTAGGAGCCTCCGAAAATGACATCGGCTACTGGAGATTCTTTTTCGGCCTCAGCTTTTTTGAACAATTCACCCGTGCTGGCTTGTACTAAATCAACCTTAATACCATATTTTTCTTCGAAGGCAGGGATTGTCTCTTCGATAAGGTCTTCAGGGTTAGGCGAGTAGATAACCAAAGCATTATCCGAATCTGTCTCAGTGTTAGTTTCCGATTCTGTTGTTGAAGAACATCCAGATAAAGTAAGAAATATCCATCCACAAGAGAGAAAGAATAGTAGTTTTTTCATAAGAATCTCCTTTTTTACGAACGTTTTCGCTCCACAACTTGTTTAATATTTATAATTTGCAGAGTTCTATAGGATATAATAAAAACCTTAAAGAAATCTAAAACTGGGAATATGAGTCAAAGACGCTAGGGGGAAGAAACAAATAATTGACAGAAGTTAGCTCCAAATGGGGCTAATTTTTTATACTGCTAAATAATACTCTTCGAAAATATCTTCAAACCACGTCAGCTTCGCCTTGGATTATATATGTGACTGATTTTGTCAGTCTTATCTACCACCCCAAAGCAGTGCTTTGAGCAACCTGTGGCTAGCTTTCTAGTTTGCTCTTTGATTTTCATTGAGTATAAGCTGGATTTGCTATTCAGTCTTTCTTGCCATCCAAGCCCAAAAGAACATTTCTCGTCTTTCAAATTCCCTCAAAAATGGTATAATAGTAACATCACAAAATTGGAGAGAGACCATGAGTTTTTACAATCATAAAGAAATTGAGCCTAAGTGGCAGGGCTACTGGGCAGAACATCATACATTTAAGACAGGAACAGATGCATCAAAACCGAAGTTTTATGCTCTTGATATGTTCCCTTATCCATCTGGAGCGGGTCTGCACGTAGGACACCCAGAAGGCTACACAGCGACAGATATCCTCAGTCGTTACAAACGTGCGCAAGGCTACAATGTCCTTCACCCAATGGGTTGGGATGCTTTTGGTTTGCCTGCAGAGCAATACGCTATGGATACTGGTAATGACCCAGCAGAATTTACAGCTGAGAACATTGCCAACTTCAAACGCCAAATCAATGCGCTTGGATTTTCTTATGACTGGGATCGTGAAGTCAATACAACAGATCCAAACTACTACAAGTGGACGCAATGGATTTTTACTAAGCTTTATGAAAAAGGTTTGGCCTATGAAGCGGAAGTGCCAGTAAATTGGGTTGAGGAATTGGGAACAGCCATTGCTAACGAAGAGGTTCTTCCTGACGGAACTTCTGAGCGTGGAGGCTATCCAGTTGTCCGCAAGCCAATGCGCCAATGGATGCTCAAAATCACGGCCTATGCGGAGCGCTTGCTTAATGACTTAGATGAACTAGATTGGCCAGAGTCTATCAAGGACATGCAACGTAACTGGATCGGTAAATCAACTGGTGCTAATGTAACTTTTAAAGTTAAGGGAACAGACAAGGAATTCACAGTCTTTACAACTCGTCCTGATACTCTTTTCGGTGCGACTTTCACCGTTTTGGCTCCTGAACATGAATTAGTAGATGCTATCATAAGTCCAGAGCAAGCAGAAGCAGTAGCAGACTACAAACACCAAGCCAGTCTAAAATCGGACTTGGCTCGTACAGACCTTGCCAAAGAAAAAACAGGAGTTTGGACTGGTGCTTATGCCATCAACCCTGTCAATGGCAAGGAAATTCCAATCTGGATTGCAGACTATGTTCTTGCGAGCTATGGAACAGGTGCGGTAATGGCTGTTCCTGCCCATGACCAACGTGACTGGGAATTTGCCAAACAATTTGACCTTCCAATCGTAGAAGTACTTGAAGGTGGAAACGTTGAAGAAGCTGCCTACACAGAAGATGGTCTTCATGTTAATTCAGACTTCCTAGATGGACTCAACAAAGAAGACGCTATTGCCAAGATCGTGGCTTGGTTGGAAGAAAAAGGCTGTGGACAAGAGAAGGTTACCTACCGTCTCCGCGACTGGCTCTTTAGCCGTCAACGTTACTGGGGTGAGCCAATTCCTATCATTCATTGGGAAGATGGAACTTCAACAGCTGTCCCTGAAAGTGAATTGCCACTTGTCTTGCCTGTAACCAAGGACATCCGCCCTTCAGGTACAGGGGAAAGTCCACTAGCTAACTTGACAGACTGGCTTGAAGTGACTCGTGAAGATGGTGTCAAAGGTCGTCGTGAAACCAACACTATGCCACAATGGGCTGGTTCAAGCTGGTACTACCTCCGCTATATCGACCCACACAATACTGAGAAATTGGCTGATGAGGATCTTCTCAAACAATGGTTGCCAGTAGATATCTACGTGGGTGGTGCAGAGCATGCTGTACTTCACTTGCTCTACGCTCGTTTCTGGCATAAATTCCTCTATGACCTCGGTGTTGTTCCAACTAAGGAACCATTCCAAAAACTCTTTAATCAAGGGATGATTTTGGGAACCAGCTACCGTGACCACCGTGGGGCTCTTGTGGCAACCGACAAGGTTGAAAAACGTGACGGTTCTTTCTTCCATGTGGAAACAGGAGAGGAGTTGGAGCAAGCGCCAGCCAAGATGTCTAAATCGCTCAAGAACGTTGTTAATCCAGACGACGTGGTGGAGCAATATGGTGCCGATACCCTTCGTGTTTATGAAATGTTTATGGGACCACTTGATGCTTCGATTGCTTGGTCAGAAGAAGGTCTGGAAGGAAGCCGTAAGTTCCTTGACCGTGTTTACCGTTTGATTACAAGCAAGGAAATTGCTGCGGAAAACAATGGCTCTCTCGACAAGGTTTATAATGAAACGGTCAAAGCTGTCACAGAACAAATTGAGTCCCTCAAATTCAACACAGCCATTGCCCAACTTATGGTCTTTGTCAACGCTGCTAACAAGGAAGACAAGCTCTATGTGGACTACGCCAAAGGCTTTATCCAATTGATTGCCCCATTTGCACCTCACTTGGCAGAAGAACTCTGGCAAACAGTTGCGGCAACAGGTGAGTCAATCTCTTACGTGGCTTGGCCAACATGGGACGAAAGCAAATTGGTTGAAGACGAAATCGAAATCGTTGTTCAAATCAAAGGAAAAGTTCGTGCCAAACTCATGGTCGCTAAAGACCTATCACGCGAAGAATTGCAAGAGATTGCTCTAGCTGATGAAAAAGTCAAAGCAGAAATTGACGGTAAGGAAATCGTCAAGGTGATTGCGGTACCTAACAAACTCGTTAATATCGTCGTTAAATAACGAGTTTATTAGCTCTATTTGCCACCTTCAATGGTCCACTGGACTATTGAAGCCAACTAAATTGGTTAATATTGTTGTGAAATAAGATAAGAATCCTTCAGAGTAGAATCTGGAGGATTTTTTGAATGAAAAATATAATCCTGTTTCCGTCATCTCACCACTTAACCTCTCATTTTAACCACCTATCTCAAAAGTCGATTTTTCTTTCATACTTTTTGTTAAACTGATGAGGTAAAGAGGAGGAACTAAATATGATTTTACAAGCTAAACATTTGACTAAACGGTACGGCGATCATATGGCTGTTGACGATATTCAGTTAGAGTTTGAAAAAGGGAGTTTTAATGCTATTTTGGGTCCCAATGGTGCAGGAAAATCAACCACCATTTCCATGTTAATCGGTTTGAAAAAGCCGACAAAAGGTCAGATTCGATATGCGCCAAATACGAAAATAGGAGTTGTTTTTCAAGCTAGTGTACTGGATGAGATGTTGACAGTTAGGGAAAATCTTACGATTCGTGCTCAACAGTATAAGGAGATTGCAGCAAGTCGTGTGGATGATTTGATCCATCAACTGGGTTTGACTGCTTTCCAGAAGCAACTATATGGGACTTTGTCAGGTGGGCAAAAACGTAGGGTTGATATTGCGCGTGCTCTTCTTTCACAGCCAGATATTCTTTTCTTAGATGAACCAACGACAGGTCTAGATATTCAGACTCGCAAAGCCATTTGGGATTTATTGTCTCGACTACAAAAGGATGAAGGGATGACTATTATCTTAACGACTCATTATCTGGATGAAGCGGATGAAGCAAATCAGATCTATATCGTTGATCATGGGAAAGTGATTGCGCAAGGTTCTGCGACGGCTATTAAAAGTCAGTATGCATCTAATATCCTAAAAATTCGTTTTAAAGAAATGAAGGATTTAGAAAAGTTGTTACAGACTGGAATGACAGTAAAGGAAGAAAATGAGTTGGAATATCTTTTTTATCCAAGGACATCACTGGAAGCTATTGAATATTTGGCAAAAGTACGAGAAGAAATTGATTCTTTTGAGTTTCGTCCAGGTACCATGGATGATGCCTTTATTGCACTTACAGGAAGAGAGGTTCGGTAATGTTAGCTTTATTGAAACGGAATTTTATCTTATATTTTCGTAATCGTTCAGGAGTATTTTTCTCATTATTGGGGGCATTGATTTCCTTCCTCCTTTATATCATTTTTTTGCAGAAGAACTTGACGGATGCTTGGTCCCAACTCCCTGATAATACGAACCTTTTAAATAACTGGCTGATGGGTGGGACCTTGGCTGTGACTGGGATTACAACCAGTTTTACGGCTCTTACACAAATGGTACAGGATCGTGAAAATCAAGTGGATCAAGATCTCTTCTTGACAGATTTAGGTATCTGGGGTTTACAGATGTCCTATCTAATCAGTAGTATTGCCATTTCTTTTGTTATGCAGGTGTTTATGTTTGCTGTTATGGGGCTTTATTTTAAAGAAAGTCCAGTTATCAGTCATTTACCGGAAATTACTTTGATTATGTTGTTAAGTAGTCTGCTTTCAAGTTTGATAAATATTCTCTTGATTTATCGTTTTCAATCTGTAGATAGTCTTGGCAAACTGGCAACTATAGTGGGAACTGCTTCTGGATTTTTAGTAGGAACTTATGTCCCTATTGGAGTTTTACCTGATTTTGCACAGATTATCATGAAGTGTACCCCTGCAGCTTATATTGCTTCTCTTTATCGACAAATTTTAATGAAAGAACCATTAGAGACCGCATTTACAGGAAATAGCAGATTGTTAAAGGAATTTCAAGAAAAAATGGGAATCCAAATCAACTGGCAAGAACTATTGACAAAGGAAGAGACATACTTTATAGTGGTTAGTATCAGTTTCGTCGCTATTCTTCTTTGGCTTTTATTTGTTAAAGTGTTTAGCAGGAGAAAATAAAAGTATATTGGAGAGAAAATGAAGATTCGTTTTGAAATGAAGACAGAGTTTTCAGAAAAGGACCCACAGATTGTAATTCAGGCAGCTCAGTTAACTGACCAAGCAAGGGAAATCATGGAGTATTTAGAACAATTTTCAACGACCAATCAGGTGACCATTCCTATTCGAACGGATGATCATCTGGTTATGGTGAAAATTGAGGATCTTATTCTAGCAGATATCGATAAGAACTTGTTGACCATTTATACGGTAGACGGGATTTATAAAACTAAGGAAACATTGACAAACTTTCAGAATCGGATTAATCGGCGTAACTTTATACAGATATCACGCCATTCAATTATAAACATTGACCACTTAGAATCGTTATCAGATGGTTTTTCAGGGAATATGATGGCTAAAATGACTCGGGGCATCAAATCTAGTGTGAGTCGGAAATACGTTAAGTCCTTAATGAATTATCTAGGTTTATAGGAGAAAATCATGAAACGATTAATTGATTATTTTGTATCGGGAATGCGTACGGCTTCCTTCTTTTATTTGAGTATGATGTTATTAGCTCAGTGTTATCCAAGCATTACCTATCCTGAACCAATGACAAAAAATATTCTAGCTCTGTTTTTAATGGGTGGAATTATGGGGGTATTGACTTTAATACTTGAAAAGCTAGAGTTTCTTGCTTTTAGTATACGTGTAGGAGTTCATTTATTAGTGACGGCTACTATCTTAGTATTGACCTCTCTATTTTTTGGTTGGGGTTCAGCCTTGTGGAGTCCCTTGATTTGGTTCTTTTTCTTGTTAATTTATGGATTGATATGGTTGTATCAAGTCTGGCAAACTCACAAACTCACCCAACGAATTAATCAAGCCTTAGAGGATAAAAGACAGAAAACGGGTCACTAATATAGTGTTGAGGATGAAGTTTGAAGACAGTGCCAGTTTCCAAAGAGAACAATTTGTGATATAGTATTTTCAGCGTAAAACAAGGAGAAGAAAAATGCCAGTAAATGAATATGGTCAAATGATTGGGGAGTCAATGGAAGGTTATACACCAGGTGAATTGCCTTCTATTGATTTCTTAGAAGGGCGTTATGCTAGGATAGAGGCTCTATCGGTAGAAAAGCATGCGGAGGATTTATTAGCTGTTTATGGCCCTGATACGCCTCGGGAAATGTGGACCTACCTCTTTCAGGAACCAGTGGCAGACAGAGAGGAACTGGTTACTCTTTTAAATCAGATGATGGCTCGTAAGGACCGTTTTTACTATGCCATCATAGACAAGGCAACTGGTAAGGCTTTGGGAACTTTTTCTCTCATGCGCATTGACCAGAATAACCGAATAATAGAAGTGGGAACTGTCACTTTTTCTCCAAAACTCAGGGGGACACGGATAGGGACAGAAGCCCAGTATCTATTGGCTTGCTATGTCTTTGATGAGCTTAACTATCGTCGCTATGAATGGAAATGCGATGCTCTTAACATGCCATCAAGACGAGCTGCGGAGCGTTTGGGATTTGTCTACGAAGGAACCTTCCGTCAGGCAGTGGTTTATAAGGGGCGTACGAGGGATACGGATTGGTTGTCTATGATTGATAAGGACTGGCTTCAAGTCAAAGCTCGATTGGAAGCATGGTTGGATCCTGAAAATTTTGATAAAAATGGACGACAGCACAAGAGCTTGAGAGAGCTTTAAGAGGTGTCGAGATGATTACTATTAAAAAGCAAGAAATCGTCAAGCTCGAGGATGTTTTGCATCTCTATCAGGCTGTCGGTTGGACAAATTATACAAATCAACCTCAGATGCTGGAGCAAGCCTTGTCTCATTCATTAGTAATTTATCTGGCACTTGATGGTGATGCTGTGGTGGGCTTGATTCGTTTGGTTGGAGATGGATTCTCATCAGTATTGGTTCAGGATTTAATTGTTTTACCAATCTATCAGCGTCAAGGGATTGGTAGTGCCCTAATGAAAGAGGCTTTAGAGGATTACAAAGATGCCTATCAAGTCCAGCTGGTGACAGAAGAGACAGAAAAAAACGTGGGATTTTATCGTTCTTTGGGTTTTGAAGTCTTATCCACCTATGATTGTATAGGAATGACTTGGGTGAATCGAGAAAAATAACAAAACTTGTTTTTTCTTAAGCAAAGTTTAAGGATGGTCTAGTATCATATAGTCATTAAATAAAGACCTCCTAACTTTATTTAATGAAATCCTAAAACTTTTTTTCATCATAATCTCCTAATGAAGTCACCCAATCAGGTGGCTTTTTTGTGGGATGAGGTGATGGTAATAGAAATTTTTTGAAAAATGGTAGAATTTGAGAAAAGTTAAGCTAGTTTTAAGCTTCGTCTTGTATCATATAGTTATTAAATAAAGACCTCCTAACTTTATTTAATAAAATCCTAAACTTTTCTTTTTCATAATAATCTCCCTTAACTCCACCCAATCAGGTGGAGTTTTTTGGCTCTATTTCAGGCTTTTGGGGACTATTCTAAAAATCATGTTCCGATAACTTTCGCAATCTTGAACGTCTTGTTGCACAGCGGTTAAAGCTTGCGAAGCCGAGAATATAAATCTTTGACAAATTTTGTGAACTATGGGATAATAAAAAGGAATTGAGTACTAGTTCTATATCATAGGCTAGAAAAGACCCCAAGCTAACTTCCACATTAAGCTTAGGGTCTTTTTTGACACTATTTGTCCTTGTTTAGCCATTTATCTACTAAGCGAAGAACGACACCGACCACAATTGGTCCGATGATAGTTTTGAGTACTAATTCCATCATGGGCTATCTCACCTCCTTTCGTAGGCGGTGTAGAAGTGCCGTAGAATATTATACCACATAAGTGCTAAACTCGGGAGTCACCCAATCGGGTGGCTTTTTTGTTTGTGGCTTGGTTTTTTGATATAATAGAGCCATGAGTAGAATTTTAGATAATGAGATAATGGGGGACGAGGAGTTAGTAGAACGCACGCTCCGTCCTCAGTATTTACGTGAATATATTGGGCAAGATAAGGTTAAGGATCAGCTTCAAATCTTTATCGAAGCTGCCAAAATGCGAGATGAAGCGCTGGATCATGTGCTCTTATTCGGGCCTCCAGGCTTGGGAAAAACGACCATGGCTTTTGTTATTGCCAACGAACTAGGTGTCAATCTCAAGCAGACTTCGGGTCCAGTCATTGAAAAAGCCGGAGATCTGGTAGCGATTTTGAATGACTTAGAGCCTGGGGATGTCCTCTTTATTGACGAGATTCATCGCTTGCCTATGTCGGTGGAAGAGGTGCTTTATAGTGCCATGGAGGACTTCTACATCGATATCATGATTGGTGCTGGTGAAGGCACTCGCAGTGTCCATCTAGAATTACCACCTTTTACCTTGATTGGTGCGACGACTCGGGCTGGTATGCTCTCAAATCCGCTACGGGCACGTTTTGGGATTACAGGTCATATGGAGTATTATGCCCATGCTGACTTGACAGAAATTGTCGAGCGGACGGCAGATATTTTTGAGATGGAAATCACTCATGAGGCAGCATCCGAGCTGGCCTTGCGTAGTCGTGGAACCCCTCGTATTGCCAATCGTCTCCTCAAGCGCGTGCGCGATTTTGCCCAGATTATGGGGAATGGGATTATCGATGATGTTATTACCGATAAGGCTTTGACCATGCTGGATGTTGATCATGAAGGTTTGGACTATGTGGATCAAAAAATCCTTCGCACCATGATTGAGATGTACGGTGGTGGTCCTGTTGGTCTAGGAACTCTTTCTGTTAACATAGCAGAAGAGCGTGAGACAGTTGAAGATATGTATGAGCCTTACTTGATTCAAAAAGGTTTTATCATGCGAACACGGTCTGGACGGGTTGCAACGGCGAAGGCTTATGAGCATTTAGGTTATGAATACAGTGAAAAATGAGCAAGAAATACTAGAAGTTTTTAGAGAAAATCCGGATATGATGGCTATTCTGACCATCATCCGAGACCTTGGTTTAAAAGACTCGTGGTTGGCAGCAGGTTCGGTACGAAATTTCATCTGGAATCTCTTGTCAGACAGACCAGCTTTTGACCATGAAACGGATGTGGATGTGATTTTCTTTGATCCAGATATTTCTTATGAGGAAACCTTGTCTCTAGAGAACAAGTTGAGAGCGGACTTTCCTCAGTACCAGTGGGAGTTGAAAAATCAGGTCTATATGCACCAGCATAGCCCTCACACTGCTCCCTATACCAGCTCTCGTGATGCTATGAGTAAGTATCCAGAACGGTGTACGGCGGTTGGGCTCCGTTTGAATGAAGAATACGCTTTAGAATTCTTTACTCCTTATGGACTTGAGGATATTTTGAATTTCCAAGTTCGCCCAACTCCTCATTTTTTAGAAAATGAAGACCGAATGAAGCTCTATCAAACACGATTATCCAAGAAAAATTGGCAAGAAAAATGGAAAAATTTGATTTTTAAAAATACTTAAGGAAACTTTAAGCTAGGAAGTATATACTAAGTACATAAGTTAAGAAGACCTTAACTTAAACTCCTAAAACTTTTTCATAATAATCTCCCTATAAAAAATAGAGTCGCCCAATCAGGCGGCTTATTTTTTTGAAAAATGGACTTAGTGCCTGAGAATAAATAGCTTAGTGATAGAAGAAAATGGGGAAATATGGTATAATGAAACGATAGATTTTTGAATAGGAATAAGATCATGTTTGGATTTTTTAAGAAAGATAAGGCTGTGGAAGTAGAGGTTCCGACACAGGTTCCTGCTCATATCGGCATCATAATGGATGGCAATGGCCGTTGGGCTAAAAAACGTATGCAACCGCGGGTTTTCGGACATAAGGCGGGCATGGAAGCATTGCAAACTGTGACCAAGGCAGCCAATAAACTGGGGGTTAAGGTTATTACAGTTTATGCTTTTTCTACGGAAAACTGGACCCGCCCCGATCAAGAAGTCAAGTTTATCATGAACTTGCCAGTAGAGTTTTATGATAATTATGTCCCGGAACTGCATGCGAATAATGTTAAGATTCAAATGATTGGGGAAACGGATCGCCTGCCTAAGCAAACCTTTGAAGCTCTGACTAAAGCTGAGGAATTGACTAAGAACAACACAGGTTTGATTCTGAATTTTGCCCTCAACTATGGTGGACGTGCTGAGATTACACAGGCTCTTAAGTTGATTTCTCAGGATGTTTTAGATGCCAAAATCAACCCAGGTGACATCACAGAGGATTTGATTGGCAATTATTTATTTACCCATCATTTGCCTAAGGACCTACGAGACCCAGACTTGATTATCCGTACTAGTGGAGAATTGCGCTTGAGCAATTTCCTTCCATGGCAGGGAGCCTATAGTGAGCTCTATTTTACGGACACCTTGTGGCCTGATTTTGATGAGGTAGCCTTGCAGGAAGCCATTCTTACCTATAATCGTCGTCATCGCCGATTTGGAGGAGTTTAGGAGGAGATATGACAAAGGATTTACAAAAAAGAACCTTGTTCGCAGGGATTTCCCTGGCTATTTTCCTACCAATTTTAATGATTGGTGGTCTTTTGCTTCAGATTGCCATCGGAATCATAGCCATGCTAGCCATGCATGAACTTTTGAAGATGAGAGGTTTAGAGACCATGACTATGGAGGGGCTTTTGACCCTCTTTGCAACCTTCGCCTTGACCATTCCCTTGGAGAATTATCTGACTTTTTTGCCAGTTGATGGGAATGTGGTGGCTTATAGTGTGTTGATTTCAATCATGTTAGGAACGACTGTTTTTAGCAAGTCCTATACGATTGAGGATGCTGTTTTCCCTCTTGCTATGAGTTTTTATGTGGGCTTTGGTTTTAATGCTCTATTAGATGCTAGAATTGCAGGTTTAGATAAGGCACTATTAGCCTTGTGTATTGTTTGGGCAACAGATAGTTGTGCTTATCTTGTAGGGATGAGATACGGTAAACGAAAATTAGCGCCAAGGGTATCACCCAA
Source organism: Streptococcus mitis (assembly GCA_963515655.1). Lineage (GTDB taxonomy): Bacteria > Bacillota > Bacilli > Lactobacillales > Streptococcaceae > Streptococcus > Streptococcus mitis_DP. The sequence continues at coordinate 21,702 of CAUPZW010000019.1, read as the reverse complement.
TAAAACCTTTGAGGGATCTTTTGGTGGTATTTTAGGAGCTATCTTGATAACAATTGTCTTTATGATTTTTGATAGGACAGTTGCTCTTCCGTATGGAATTTACAAGATGTCAGTTTTTGCTATTTTCTTCAGCATTGCTGGACAATTTGGTGACTTACTAGAAAGTTCGATCAAGCGTCACTTTGGTGTTAAGGATTCTGGGAAATTTATCCCTGGACATGGTGGTGTTTTGGATCGCTTCGACAGTATGTTGCTTGTATTTCCAATCATGCACTTATTTGGACTCTTTTAATCAAAAGACGGAGGAAATACTATGCTCGGAATTTTAACTTTTATTCTGGTTTTTGGGATTATTGTGGTGGTGCACGAGTTCGGACACTTCTACTTTGCCAAGAAATCAGGAATTCTAGTGCGTGAATTTGCCATCGGTATGGGACCCAAAATCTTTGCTCACATTGGCAAGGATGGGACAGCCTATACCATTCGAATCTTGCCTCTGGGTGGCTATGTCCGCATGGCCGGTTGGGGTGATGACACAACTGAAATCAAGACAGGAACTCCTGTCAGTTTGACACTTGCTGAGGACGGTAAGGTTAAACGTATCAATCTTTCAGGTAAAAAATTGGATCAAACAGCTCTTCCTATGCAGGTGACCCAGTTTGATTTTGAAGACAAGCTCTTTATCAAGGGCTTGGTTCTGGAAGAAGAAAAAACATTTGCAGTGGATCACGATGCAACGGTTGTGGAAGCAGATGGAACGGAGGTTCGGATTGCACCTTTAGATGTTCAATATCAAAATGCGACTATCTGGGGCAAACTCATTACCAACTTTGCAGGACCTATGAACAACTTTATCTTAGGTATTGTTGTTTTCTGGATTTTAATCTTCATGCAGGGTGGTGTCAGAGATGTTGATACTAACCAGTTCCATGTCATGCCTCAAGGGGCCTTAGCTAAAGTAGGAGTGCCAGAAACGGCACAAATTACCAAGATTGGCTCACATGAGGTTAGCAACTGGGAAAGTTTGATTCAGGCTGTGGAATCAGAAACCAAAGATAAGACAGCCCCGACCTTGGATGTGACTATTTCTGAAAAGGGGAGTGACAAACAAGTCACTGTTACTCCAGAAGAAAGTCAAGGTCGTTACCTTCTAGGTGTTCAACCGGGGATTAAGTCAGATTTTCTATCCATGTTTGTAGGTGGTTTTACAACTGCTGCTGACTCGGCCCTCCGAATTTTATCAGCTCTGAAAAACCTGATTTTTCAACCGGATTTGAACAAGCTAGGTGGACCTGTTGCTATCTTTAAGGCAAGTAGTGATGCCGCTAAAAATGGAATTGAGAATGTCTTGGACTTCTTGGCAATGATTTCCATCAATATTGGGATTTTTAATCTTATTCCGATTCCAGCCTTGGATGGTGGTAAGATTGTGCTCAATATCCTAGAAGCCATCCGCCGCAAACCATTGAAACAAGAAATTGAAACCTATGTCACCTTGGCCGGAGTGGTCATCATGGTTGTCTTGATGATTGCTGTGACCTGGAATGACATCATGCGACTCTTTTTTAGATAATCGAGGAATATTATGAAACAAAGTAAAATGCCTATCCCAACGCTTCGCGAAATGCCAAGCGATGCTCAAGTTATCAGCCACGCTCTCATGTTGCGAGCTGGTTATGTTCGCCAAGTCTCAGCAGGTGTTTATTCTTACCTACCACTTGCCAACCGTGTGATTGAAAAAGCGAAAAACATCATGCGCCAAGAATTTGATAAGATTGGTGCGGTTGAGATGTTGGCTCCTGCCCTTCTTAGTGCAGAATTGTGGCGCGAATCAGGTCGTTACGAAACTTATGGTGAGGACCTTTACAAACTAAAAAACCGTGAAAAATCAGACTTTATTCTAGGTCCAACTCACGAAGAAACCTTTACAGCTATTGTCCGTGATTCTGTTAAGTCTTACAAGCAATTACCACTTAACCTTTATCAAATCCAGCCTAAGTATCGTGATGAAAAACGCCCACGTAATGGACTTCTTCGTACACGTGAGTTTATCATGAAAGATGCTTATAGCTTCCACGCTAACTATGATAGCTTGGACAGTGTTTACGATGAGTACAAGGCTGCTTATGAGCGTATTTTCACTCGTAGTGGTTTAGACTTCAAGGCTATCATTGGTGATGGTGGAGCTATGGGTGGTAAGGACAGCCAAGAATTTATGGCCATTACACCTGCCCGTACAGACCTTGACCGCTGGGTTGTCTTGGACAAGTCAGTTGCATCATTTGATGAAATTCCTGCAGAAGTGCAAGAAGAAATCAAGGCAGAATTGCTCAAATGGATGGTTTCTGGTGAAGACACCATCGCCTACTCAAGTGAGTCTAGCTATGCGGCTAACTTGGAAATGGCAACAAACGAGTACAAACCAAGCAACCGTGTTGTCGCTGAAGAAGAAGTGACTCGTGTTGCAACGCCAGATGTTAAATCAATTGATGAAGTTGCAGCCTTCCTCAATGTTCCAGAAGAACAAACAATTAAAACCCTCTTCTACATGGCAGATGGTGAGCTTGTTGCAGCCCTTCTAGTTGGAAATGACCAACTCAACGAAGTCAAGTTGAAAAACCACTTGGGAGCAGATTTCTTTGACGTTGCTAGTGAAGAAGAAGTGGCGAATCTTGTTCAAGCAGGTTTTGGTTCACTTGGACCAGTTGGTTTGCCAGAGAATGTTAAAATCATTGCAGACCGTAAGGTGCAAGATGTTCGCAATGCAGTTGTCGGTGCTAACGAAGATGGTTACCACTTGACTGGTGTGAACCCAGGCCGTGATTTTACTGCAGAATATGTGGATATCCGTGAAGTTCGTGAGGGTGAAATTTCTCCAGACGGACAAGGTGTCCTTAACTTTGCCCGTGGTATCGAAATTGGTCACATCTTCAAACTCGGCACTCGCTATTCAGCAAGTATGGGAGCAGATGTTTTGGACGAAAATGGCCGTGCTGTGCCAATTATCATGGGGTGTTACGGTATCGGTGTCAGCCGTCTCCTTTCAGCAGTTATGGAGCAACACGCTCGCCTCTTTGTTAATAAAACGCCAAAAGGTGAATACCGTTACGCATGGGGAATCAACTTCCCTAAAGAATTGGCGCCATTTGATGTGCACTTGATTACTGTCAATGTCAAGGACGAAGAAGCGCAAGCCTTGACAGAAAAGCTTGAAGCAAGCTTGATGGAAGCTGGTTACGAAGTCTTGACGGATGACCGTAACGAACGTGTCGGTGTTAAATTTAGCGATAGCGACTTGATTGGATTGCCAATCCGTATTACTGTTGGTAAAAAAGCGGCCGATGGTATTGTAGAAGTGAAGATTAAAGCGACTGGTGACACCATTGAAGTTCATGCAGATAACTTGCTCGAAACGCTTGAAATCCTCAGCAAGAAATAAAAACTATAATCAGAAGAAAAACAAGGAAAAAATGTAACTAGTTTTTACCTTGTTTTTTCTGTATAATAGGAAAAATGACTAGATAAAGAGGTAAATGTATGCTAAGATTTCCAAAGGATTTTGTATGGGGATCCTCTACTTCTGGACCGCAGACAGAAGGACGTGTAGCTGGTGATAGTAAAGGAGATAATCTCTGGGATTACTGGCATCAAGTGGAGCCAAATCGTTACTATAATGGGATTGGTCCAGATAAGACATCGACCTTTTATGAAAACTGGGAGCAGGATATTGAGCTTTTGTTAGAGACTGGTCACACAGCCTTTCGGACTTCTATCCAGTGGTCACGGATTTTTCCACAAGGCTGTGGAAAAGTCAATCCTCAAGGTGTGGATTTCTATCGTAAGGTTTTTGAGGCTATTAAGGCTAAGGGGATTCGTCTGTTAGTCAATCTCTATCATTTTGATCTGCCTTTTGCTCTTCAAGAAGCTGGTGATGGTTGGGAAAATAAGGCGACAGTTTCAGCTTATGAAGACTATGCTCGTTTTTGTTTTGAGACTTATGGAGATTTAGTGGATCAATGGATTACCTTTAACGAGCCCATTGTTCCTGTGGAATTTGGCTATTTTTACGATGCCCATTATCCACATAAGGTGGACGCAGAAGCAGCGGTAAAAGTAGCTTATCATACACAATTGGCCAGCAGTCGGGCGGTTAAGGCTTGTCATGAACTTTTGCCAGATTCCAAGATTGGGATTGTTCTCAACTTGACACCGGCTTATCCACGTAGCCAGCATCCTGCTGATGTCAAGGCAGCTCGCATTGCGGACCTTTTTCAGGCCCAATCTTTCTTAGATCCGTCTGTTTTGGGGACTTATCCACAGGAGTTGGTAGAAATCTTGCATGAACACGGTCTCTTGCCTGATGCTACAGAGGAGGAGTTGGAGCTCATTCGTGACAATACGGTGGACTTCCTTGGTGTCAACTACTATCAACCTTTGCGTGTCATGGCACCTCGATTTGCTAAACATCCAGAGAGTCCACTCTTGCCAGAACATTTTTACGAACCTTATGTTATGCCTGGACGTAAAATCAATCCTCACCGTGGCTGGGAGATTTATGAGCAGGGGATTTATGACATTGCCCAAAATATCAAGGAAAATTATGGTAATATCGAGTGGATGCTGACAGAGAATGGTATGGGTGTTGAAGGAGAGGAAAAATTCCGTCAAGATGGAATGATTCAAGATGATTATCGTATTGACTTTGTAAAAGGTCATCTTCGTGAACTACACCGTGCCATTGAAGACGGAGCCAATTGTAAGGGCTACTTAATTTGGACCTTTATCGATTGTTGGTCATGGCTCAACAGCTATAAAAATCGCTATGGTTTGGTCGAATTAGACTTGGAAACGCAAGAACGTCGTCTGAAAAAATCAGGGCACTGGTTCAAGGAATTAAGCGATAATAATGGATTTTAAAAAGGACTATGACTGATTATCCCAATTGGTCAGAGTTTTTTGTTTACAAGAAGTTAATGTGAACTATACCAATTTTTACTCTTGACAAGTGAAAGAAACAAGTATATACTGTTTTTGCTGATTCTACAAAAGAGGAATTAGACTATACCAATTTTAAGGAGAAAGCACAGCTGGTCTGTGTCGTATATACTATGTGTGGAATTGTTGGTGTTGTTGGAAACACAAATGCAACTGATATTTTGATTCAAGGGCTTGAAAAGCTCGAATACCGTGGTTATGATTCTGCGGGGATTTTTGTCCTAGGTGGTGCTGAAAACCATTTGGTGAAGGCTGTTGGTCGTATCGCAGAATTGTCTGCCAAGACAGCTGGTGTTGAGGGAACAACTGGTATCGGACATACTCGTTGGGCAACTCACGGGAAACCAACTGAAGACAATGCTCACCCACACCGCTCTGAGACAGAACGTTTTGTCTTGGTTCACAATGGGTTGATTGAAAACTACCTCGAAATCAAGGAAGAATACCTTGCAGGTCACCACTTCAAGGGGCAAACAGATACGGAAATTGCTGTTCACTTGATTGGAAAATTTGCGGAAGAAGATGGCTTGTCAGTTCTTGAGGCCTTCAAAAAAGCTCTTCACATCATCCGTGGATCTTATGCCTTTGCCTTGGTTGACTCACAAGATCCTGAAGTCATCTACGTAGCTAAAAATAAATCACCACTTTTGATTGGTCTTGGACAAGGCTATAACATGGTCTGCTCAGATGCTATGGCTATGATTCGTGAGACCAACCAGTACATGGAAATCCATGACCAAGAGTTGGTTATCATCAAGGCTGATAGCGTTGAAGTGCAAGACTATGATGGAAATCGTCGTGAGCGTGCTAGCTACACTGCTGAACTTGACTTGTCAGATATCGGTAAGGGGACTTACCCTTACTATATGCTCAAGGAAATTGATGAGCAACCAACGGTTATGCGTAAACTCATCCAAGCCTACACAGATGAGGCTGGTCAAGTAGTCGTTGACCCAGCTATCATCCAGGCCGTTCAAGACTCAGACCGTATCTACATCCTTGCAGCTGGGACATCTTACCACGCAGGATTTGCTTCTAAGAAAATGCTGGAAGAATTGACAGATACGCCAGTTGAACTTGGAATTTCATCTGAGTGGGGCTATGGTATGCCACTTCTCAGCAAGAAACCACTCTTCATCTTTATCAGTCAGTCTGGTGAAACAGCGGATAGCCGTCAGGTTTTGGTTAAGGCCAATGAAATGGGAATCCCAAGCTTGACAGTGACAAACGTACCTGGTTCAACTCTTTCACGTGAAGCCAACCATACCATGCTTCTTCACGCAGGACCTGAAATTGCCGTGGCATCAACCAAGGCCTATACAGCACAAATTGCAGCCCTTGCCTTCCTTGCAAAAGCAGTTGGAGAAGCAAATGGCAATGTCAAAGCGCAAGCCTTTGATTTGGTTCATGAATTGTCAATTGTAGCCCAGTCTATCGAATCAACTCTTTCAGAGAAAGAAACCATTGAAGCCAGGGTTCGTGAGCTCCTTGAAACAACTCGTAACGCCTTTTACATCGGACGTGGTCAAGATTACTACGTAGCCATGGAAGCAAGTCTCAAACTTAAAGAGATTTCTTACATCCAGTGTGAAGGTTTTGCAGCAGGAGAACTCAAGCATGGAACCATTGCCTTGATTGAAGAAGGAACACCTGTCTTGGCGCTCTTATCAGATCCAGTCCTTGCTAACCATACTCGTGGAAATATCCAAGAAGTGGCAGCTCGTGGTGCCAAAGTCCTCACTATCGCAGAAGAAAATGTTGCTAAAGAGACAGATGATATCGTCCTTACGACTGTACATCCATACCTCTCACCAATTTCAATGGTTGTACCAACGCAATTGGTCGCTTACTTTGCAACCCTGCACCGTGGGCTTGATGTGGATAAACCACGTAACCTTGCTAAGTCAGTAACGGTAGAATAAGCTAAAAAAGTCTAGTTATCTAGACTTTTTCTTATGAGCAAATCGGTTGCTTGTACTCAAGATTCGTGTTAGAATAATTTTTCAAAATGAAGGACCGGAATAGACAAGGAGAATCATTGTGGTAGAATTGGGAATTTCAACATTTGGGGAAACAACGGAGCTTGAAGGAACTGGGCAAACTTACAGTCATGCCGAACGCATTCGCCAGTTGGTGGCAGAAATTGAACTGGCTGACAAGGTTGGTTTGGATGTGTATGGGATTGGCGAGCATCATCGAGCGGATTTTGCGGTATCAGCGCCAGAGATTGTCCTAGCAGCTGGGGCAGTCAATACCAAGAAAATCCGTTTGACCAGTGCAGTCAGTATTCTCTCGAGCATGGATCCGATTCGTTTGTTCCAACAGTATGCCACTATCGATGCTTTGTCAAATGGACGTGCGGAGATTATGGCTGGAAGGGGTTCTTTCACGGAATCATTTCCTCTGTTTGGCTATGATTTGAAAGACTACGAAGCCCTCTTTGATGAGAAATTAGACTTGCTCCAGTTAGTCAATGAGAAGATCAAGTTAGACTGGAAAGGTAGATTGACCCAAACACTCTCTGGCAAAGAAGTTTATCCTCGTCCAGTTCAGGACAAATTACCCTTGTGGATAGCGACAGGTGGTCATGTCGAATCAACAGTGAAGATTGCTCAGGCAGGCCTACCGATTGTTTATGCCATTATTGGTGGCAATCCGCGTTATTTTAAAAAGTTGATTCAGGCTTATCGTGAGATTGGGAGCGAAGCGGGTCATGCCAGTCATGAACTAAAGGTTGGAGCCCATTCTTGGGGCTGGATTGCTGAAGATGGCGAGCAGGCTGTGAAAGATTATTTCCATCCGACCAAGCAAGTGGTGGATGCTATTTCCAAAGACCGTCCGCATTGGCAGGAGTTGCGTTATGAGCAATATTTGGAGCAAGTTGGGCCAAATGGCGCTATGTTTGTGGGCAATCCAGATCAGGTGGCAGAAAAATTGATTCGCATGATAGAGGATTTAGGATTGGACCGCTTCATGCTCCATCTACCGCTTGGTTCCATGCCTCATGACCAGGTTCTGAGAGCTATTGAACTCTTCGGCACGCAAGTGGCTCCAAAAGTACGGGTTTATTTTGCCATGAAAGAGGCTTAATAAAAAATACTAATCAAATGTATTATAACCACAAATATTGTACAAAAAATAATCCCCCTAGACTTAATGCTTGGGGGATTTTTCTATAGGAGGGCTAGTTTAGTTCTCTTTTTTGTTTTTTAGCAAGAACCCGAGACCTAGAAGGGCAAGGAGGCTGATTCCTGCCAACAGGAGTTTGTGATCGTTTTTGGTTCCTGTGTTTGGAAGTTTAACTTGTTTAGCTGGGGTTGCAGGTATATTTTCCTTGCTAGAGTTTTCTACAGCTCCGTTTTGAATAGCTTCACTTACAGATGATGGTTGTGCTTCTTGTGCTGGTTGTGAAACTTGTGTAGTTTGTGAATCAGTTGGAGCTTGGCTAGGTTTATCTTCTGTATCAGCTACTTTCGCATCTGGTTTTGCAGAATCAGATTTAGCTTGTGGATCTGGAGTTTGCTGTTCCGGTTTGACTACTCGGTTTGACATATTGTCTTGGCCGTTATTTTGACCGTGTTCTTGTTTTAAGCTAGAAAGGTCAAATTCTGGTTTTTCTTCCATAGCTGGGGCAACAATGGCACCGCCTTGAGAGATTCGAAGAACAGTAGCTGTAAGGGCATTTAATTTCAAGCCTTTTTCAGTCCATTCAAGTCCTTTCGGGTTGGCAATTCCAACTGGTCCTGCTTGGTTTTCATCTGCTAAAACTTCAGCATTTCTTAGATGTGCAAAGGCAGTTCCCAAATTAAATTCGCGAGTTTTTTCGTCCGCATTGACAAAGACTGCGTAGATATCACCGTTTGGAGCAGTGATTTGGTAACCGATCACTACATCCTCTTTCTCCACACCATTCTGTCCTGGAACAGTGATGAGTTGGACACGGTCCTTGATATCTTTAAGACTCTTGAGTCGGAAGGCATCTGTAGATTGACGAAGGGCAATCAACCCTTTCATATAGTCACGACTCTTGACATTTTCAGGATATGCTTTTCTATCTGTAGCTTTAGTCCAGTCAAATTTGTTGACAGCATCGCTAGAATCGTAAGAGTCATGGATAAAGTAAGGATAGTCAAATGGATTGCCGTCCTTATCACGCAATAAGTGAGATTTGTTTGGAACCTTGTCTTCTGCGACTGGAGTCTTGTAGGCTGGGTCACGGAATTGTTTGGTACGTCCATATTCCTGACCAGAGTGGATAAATGGAGTTCCTTGAGCTGTCAAGACCATGAGGTTTCCAAGTCGTAAACGACGATGAATCTCAGCATAGTTCTCGGCCTTGCTTGGGTCTTTTTTAATAGACTGAGCGATGATGTCAAAGAGGGTCAAGTTATCATGGGCTGCGATGTATTGGATGACATCTCCAGGGCTGTCTGCTTCAAAGTTGGTTGGTTGAGCAATCAGATTTTTGAAGATAGTGTTGATATCACGTTTTCCACCTGTGATAAAGGCAGGTTGACCTTCATTTGGATAACCAGACTTGAGGTTGTTACGGATGTCATCTGAGAAGACAGCGACAGTATCGGTATGTTTCATCCAATCTTGGTCAGCAGCTTTAGTAGGCATGTTTTCATCACCGGCATAGGTTCTCCAACCTTCGCCTAACATGATTAGATTTGGATTGAGGGCGCGTGCAGCCTTGTAAGCTTCTTCGATAGAAGCGGCGTCATGGTCTCCCATCATATCGAAGCGGAATCCATCTACTTTGTAGGTATCAACTAGGTATTTGATAGAGTCAACTAGGAGCCGTTTGGTCATATGGTGGGTTGTCCCTAAACGTCCACCACCAAAGCTAGTTCGAGGTGTCCCATCAGCATCCATAAAGTGGTAGTAGTTTGGTTCTAAATCTTCAAAGATATCGACTTTGGCTGTATGGTTATACACTACGTCTAGAATAGCTCCCATGCCACGTTTGTGGATCTCGTTGATGAGGTTTTTAAATTCTGCGATTCGTTTTTCTGGATTCTTAGGATCGCTTGAGTACATACCAGTCAAGGAGAAGTAGTTTTGAGGGTCATATCCCCAGTTATAGTTGCTGTTGCTTGAAGCATAGTCAGACAAGCGTTCATGGTTTTTCAATTCATTGACAAAGTAGTAAGACAAGACTGGAAGGAGCTGGATGTGGGTTACACCCAAGTTTTTGAGGTAGTCTAGTTTTTCGATAAAGGCTTCAAAGGTACCAAATGGCTTAGTCAAATCTTTTGCGATGGCAGGATCTGAAGTGAAGTCACGCACATGAGCTTCATAGATGACAGCATCTTCGCGCGATTTGAAGTTGCGAATCTTACCATAAGTCAAGTCTTGAGGTCCTAGTTTAGCTGGATCTACAAAGGCAGCTTTAGCCACTTTATGGGCATCGTCAATCTTAGCATCGTCACTATTCCAAGCAGCGAGGGACTTAGCGTAAGGATCGAGTGCAAGAACAGTTTTACCTTGACGCTCGATTTGGTATTGATAATAGTAGCCAGTGAAATCTGTGATTCCTAGTTTGTTTGTGCTATCTAGAGTTTGTTTCCAAGTTCCTCTTTCCCCTTTTTCAAGAGCGACAGTTCCAACCACTTTTTCAGGGTCATTCTTGTCGTAGACAACAACAGAAACCTTATCAGCACTTGGTGACCAGAGAGTTAAATCAACCTGTTTTCCTTCTTCTTTGAGTTCAGCTCCAAGTTTACCATCATAGCTGTAAGTCTCATCTTTCAGGCGCCAGCTTGTTTTGGTAGTGAATTTGTCAGAGTTGTAGCTAACGGTATAAGGATGTTTTGTGTCAGAGAAATCTCCGCTGTAGGTCACTTTCTTACCAGCCTCATCGATTGTAACATCAGTGATAGTTACTTTGTTTCCTAGGTGATTAGTGATGTTGGAGTGTTTGAGGATATCTTCTTTTTTAGCACCGACAAGTGTTGAAAAACTACTTTCAATGCTAGAAGTTCCTACGTGTTGAGCTCCTGTCATGCGGATATCGTGCACATAGTAGGGGTTGGTGTAGATGGTTTCGTCATCATCTTTTAGGAAAATTTGGCTATGATTTTTCAAATCTGTGAACTTATAATCTTCTTTACGGATTTTCACATCGTCTCCTTGTTTCTTTCTGTCTAGTAATAAAAATCCAAGATCTTTAGCTGCATCTTTGAGTGGAATATCGATATAGCGACCATATTTGCCTGTAGCCGTAAAGTCTGTTCCGTTAGGCCATTCACCACTACTTGGATTTTTCACATCTCCCCAGTACCAGAGAGATTTCTTGTCATAGTTGCCATCTGTACGGTAGTAGTTGACGCGAATAGTTCCTGCAGGTTGTGGCTCGTAAGAGAAAACCTTGTGATCTTGGTCTAACCAAGCCTCATTCATCTTTGGTGCCAGTTTTTCTACCGATTTATCGCCGGTTAGATTTTTTCCGGCTGTATTATTGATGAGGAAGCTAATTTTTTTGGCTTGTTCTCCCTTTAATTTGACATCTAGGTAGTAGCCGTAGTCATCTTTTTTGGCATCCTTAAAGGACAAAGCTCCGTTAGGCCAGTTTTCAGAAGGTTTTTCAACATCGTCCCAAGTCCATAGTCCTTGACTATCCTTGTTTTCTTCAGGAAGTTTTTTGACGTGGATACGGAAGTAATTGTCTTCGATTGGCTCTTCTGCCTTAGTTTCAGTCGTAGTAGAAGTAGTTGGTTCGCTTGAACGATCTTGTCCGGTTTGTGGTGCTGAATCAGCGGGAGTTGCAGCAGGAGTGGTTGCCTCTGTTGCAGGTTGTTCTTCTTTTTTCTCTAGGGAAGCGTTTGCATTGTTAGGTGAAGAAAAATCGCTTTCGTTCTTTCCAGCGATGTCTGCTGTATCAGTAAGAGGTTGAGTAATGGTGTTAGTCGCTTCAGCACTAGCTGTTGTGGTTTCGTTGGCTGAGATAGTTGGTGTAGCCATGGCAAGTAGGACAAGGCTTGCGCCGATAAGGACAGAACCAGTTCCATTTTTGAGGGAACGGATGCTGTAAACCATTTTTTTCTCAGTTTGAGCTGGTGTTTTTCTCATGATGATTCTCCAATCAATAAATTTCTATATCAGTATAGCATGTAGTAAAACAATATGCAAGCGTTTTCTTAAAATTAAAACAAAAGAAAAATCGCAACAGGTTTTCTGTTACGACTCAGCTAGTCTTTCTTTATGAATTTGTGAACCCAAAAGGTGGAGGTGGTGAAATAGTTCTGCAGTAGAAAGATTTCGACTACAAATAATAGGTTTCGGACAATTGGAAACAGGGAAGGTGGTGATAACAATATCGTGCGGAATTTGATTGAAGATTGAGGAAGAGATACTGGACTTTTCCCAAGGGTCAAATAGATAGAGATTGTTACCGTAGTGGGAAAGGGTGTCAATTAGGTTTTGTGCGTGCTCACTATCTAGATGACTAATGACCAAAACACGAATTTTGGGAAGTTTTTGAAGTAATTGGACTAAAATTCGTTGCCCTTGGATAGAAAAGGTGTAGACAAGTTCTTGTAGCTTACTTGGGTGATTTTCTAGCCCCATTTCAGTCAGGTAAGATTGGAATTTGTGTTGACTTACTTCAAATAGTTTTGGAAATTCTACTTGATAACTGCTTAAAATTTGGGATTTTTGTCTGTCGAGAGACTGGTTACTGAGTAAAGGGAAGAAATCAGATTGGGCAGTGTAGTGGAGGAGCCAAATCAATTCCTCGCGATTTTCAATCTGTAGGTGAAATTCTTTGGCCAGTTCTTCTAGGATTTGGCTTAATAAACGGTAGGATTTTTGGATATGTTGAATATCACCCAGTGCTCCATTGTTAGGATTGTTTGTGCTTTGAAAAGATTTGATTGGGTTTGAAAATAGCTGTTCCAGTGTTTTCTTTGTAGGTTCAAAATGGAGTTTTTTAGCCAGCTTTTTGATATCCTGTTCAAACTGCGGAATTTGCATGAGAGAGCTGTAGTGACTGGTTAAAAGGGGAGTAGGATTTTCAATCAAATGACTTATATTAAACCGCTCTAGATTGATAGCTAGGATATATTTGATTTGCCGTAGACTGCTGAGGGTGAGTGAAACTTGTTGGGCATTCAGAAATAGCTGAATCAAGTGAGTGAGTGATTCTTCAGAAATAGACGGAAAGGGCCAATCAAGAAAACTGTAACTTTGGCTAAAATAGTCTAGATAAAAGGCGCGAATGTTCTCTTCTATTCCCTTCATGACTAAAGGGGAAAATTGTATGCTGATGCCATAATGTTGCGGGAGTTTAGTATTTAGATGCTGGATGATTTCCTGAACTTGTTCGCAGCCAATCATAAGTTCCTGATCTATTTGATCAAGTGATTGTCCCTCTTTGAAAAAGAGACGGTTCAAAAAAGAGTAGGTTTCAGATTGTTCAAAGATAGTAATCCTAGGGTCTAAGGAGTTTCGGGCTTCAAACTGCAACTGAATACCTTCTTTGGTTGAGCGAATAAGGAGGTTTGGAAATAGTTGCTCAAGCTTTAAAAGGTGTTCTTGCAATTCTTCTGTTGAAAAATTCAGCTTTTCAGCCAAGACTGGGAGCTCTATCCAATCATGGTGTTTGGTTAATTCTTCCAGTAACACTAGCAGATTTTGTTCTGTTTCAGAAAGCAAAATATTCATAATGAACCTCCTTATATATTTATACATATATATTAAAATAAAAACCAAGTAAAGTCAAGAAAAACAACCTATTATAAAATAGCAAAACAGAGATTTATTATATTTTTTATAAAATAGGTATAGGAAAAATGCCATTTACAAAGAGCAAATGGAACCCATCACATTTTTAAAAGTAAAACTCAGTTTTCTATAGGAAAAGATTTCGTCAAAAAATCGTCAATCCCCTTGAAAAATCTAGCTAAATAGGGTATAATATGAGTAATCATTTGTCGTAGGTTTTGTCTGAAATATTGTCCAGACAAGGCTCACAGCAGTTAAATCTTCTGAAAAAGTCAGATTTAGCTGCTCTTTTTGTGCTTTTTTTCAGGATTTTGAGTGCTTGTAACAAAGATTTAAAGATTCTGAAAATTTGTCAAAGGGACACGGTGATAGGGGTTTTTAAAACCATATGACGATTAGAAAAGCCTGATTGACAAGGCTTGGAATTTATTTACAAAGGAGAATCATCTTGGCAGGACATGACGTTCAATACGGGAAACATCGTACCCGTCGTAGTTTTTCAAGAATCAAAGAAGTTCTTGACTTACCAAATTTGATTGAAATTCAAACTGATTCATTCAAAGCTTTCCTAGACCACGGTCTTAAGGAAGTGTTTGAAGATGTATTGCCAATTTCAAACTTCACAGACACGATGGAGTTGGAATTTGTTGGATATGAAATCAAGGAACCAAAATACACGCTCGAAGAAGCTCGTATCCACGATGCCAGCTACTCGGCACCAATTTTTGTAACCTTCCGCTTGATCAATAAAGAAACAGGCGAAATCAAGACTCAAGAAGTTTTCTTTGGTGATTTCCCAATCATGACAGAAATGGGTACTTTTATTATCAATGGTGGTGAACGTATCATCGTATCTCAGTTGGTCCGCTCACCAGGTGTTTACTTTAACGATAAAGTTGATAAAAACGGTAAAGTGGGCTACGGTTCAACTGTTATCCCTAACCGTGGAGCTTGGTTGGAACTTGAAAGCGACTCAAAAGACATCGCCTATACTCGCATCGACCGTACTCGTAAGATTCCATTTACAACCTTGGTTCGTGCTCTTGGTTTCTCAGGTGATGATGAAATCTTTGATATCTTTGGTGACAGCGAATTGGTTCGCAACACTGTTGAAAAAGATATCCATAAGAACCCAATGGACTCTCGTACCGACGAAGCTTTGAAAGAAATTTACGAACGCCTTCGTCCAGGTGAGCCTAAGACTGCTGAAAGTTCACGTAGCTTGCTTGTAGCTCGTTTCTTTGACCCACGTCGCTATGACTTGGCAGCAGTTGGTCGCTATAAGATCAATAAAAAACTCAATGTTAAAACACGTTTGCTAAACCAAACCAT
Organism: Streptococcus mitis; assembly: GCA_963515655.1. Lineage (GTDB taxonomy): Bacteria > Bacillota > Bacilli > Lactobacillales > Streptococcaceae > Streptococcus > Streptococcus mitis_DP. The sequence continues at coordinate 6,648 of CAUPZW010000019.1, read as the reverse complement.
TGCAGAGCCATTGGTAGATCCTGAAACTGGAGAAATCTTGGTAGAAGCTGGTACAATCATGACTCGTAGCGTGATTGAAAGCATTGAAAGCTATTTGGATGGCGACTTGAACAAGATTGTCTACATTCCAAATGATGCTGCCGTAGTAACAGAGCCAGTTGTTCTTCAAAAATTCAAGGTTGTTGCTCCAACTGATCCAGACCGTGTCGTAACGATCATCGGTAATGCTAATCCAGATGACAAGGTTCGTATCGTCACTCCTGCAGATATCCTTGCTGAGATGAGCTACTTCCTCAACTTGGCTGAAGGACTTGGCCGTGTAGATGATATCGACCACCTTGGAAACCGTCGTATCCGTGCGGTTGGTGAATTGCTTGCTAACCAAGTACGTCTTGGACTTTCTCGTATGGAACGTAATGTCCGTGAACGTATGTCTGTTCAGGACAACGAAGTCTTGACACCACAACAAATCATCAATATCCGTCCTGTAACAGCTGCAGTTAAAGAATTCTTTGGTTCATCACAGTTGTCACAGTTCATGGACCAACACAACCCACTTTCTGAGTTGTCTCACAAACGCCGTTTGTCAGCCTTAGGACCTGGTGGTTTGACACGTGACCGTGCTGGATATGAAGTACGTGACGTGCACTACACTCACTACGGTCGTATGTGTCCAATCGAGACACCTGAAGGACCTAACATCGGTTTGATTAATAACTTGTCATCTTATGGACACTTGAACAAATATGGTTTTGTTCAAACACCATACCGTAAGGTTGACCGTGAAACAGGTGTTGTCACGAACGAAATCGTTTGGTTGACAGCCGATGAAGAAGATGAATTTACTGTAGCACAGGCTAATTCTCGTCTAAATGAAGATGGAACCTTTGCTGAGAAAGTTGTCATGGGACGTCACCAAGGGGTCAACCAAGAGTATCCAGCTAATGTTGTTGACTACATGGATGTTTCACCAAAACAGGTAGTTGCCGTTGCGACAGCATGTATTCCTTTCTTGGAAAACGATGACTCCAACCGTGCCCTCATGGGAGCCAACATGCAACGTCAGGCTGTGCCGTTGATCAATCCTCAAGCACCTTACGTTGGTACTGGTATGGAATACCAGGCAGCCCACGACTCTGGAGCGGCTGTGATTGCTCAGTATGATGGTAAAGTTACTTACGCAGATGCAGACAAGGTAGAGGTTCGTCGTGAGGATGGTTCGCTAGATGTTTACCACATCCAAAAATTCCGTCGTTCAAACTCAGGTACTGCTTACAATCAACGTACGCTTGTTAAAGTTGGTGATGTCGTTGAAAAAGGCGATTTCATAGCTGACGGACCTTCTATGGAAAATGGAGAAATGGCGCTTGGACAAAACCCAATCGTTGCCTACATGACTTGGGAAGGTTACAACTTCGAGGATGCCGTTATCATGAGCGAACGCTTGGTCAAAGACGATGTCTATACATCTGTCCACCTTGAAGAATACGAATCAGAAACGCGCGATACAAAGCTTGGGCCTGAAGAAATTACTCGTGAAATTCCAAACGTTGGTGAAGATGCTCTTAAAGACCTTGACGAAATGGGTATTATCCGTATCGGTGCTGAGGTTAAAGAAGGTGATATCCTTGTAGGTAAAGTAACACCTAAGGGTGAGAAAGACCTTTCAGCTGAAGAACGTCTCTTGCACGCTATCTTCGGAGACAAGTCTCGTGAAGTGCGCGACACTTCTCTTCGTGTACCACACGGTGCCGATGGTGTCGTTCGTGATGTTAAGATCTTTACACGTGCAAATGGAGATGAGTTGCAATCAGGTGTTAACATGCTGGTTCGCGTTTACATCGCTCAAAAACGTAAGATCAAGGTCGGAGATAAGATGGCCGGACGTCACGGAAACAAAGGGGTTGTCTCTCGTATCGTTCCTGTAGAAGACATGCCTTACCTTCCAGACGGAACTCCAGTCGATATCATGTTGAACCCACTTGGGGTGCCATCACGTATGAATATCGGTCAGGTTATGGAGCTCCACCTTGGTATGGCGGCTCGTACTCTTGGTATTCACATCGCAACACCAGTCTTTGACGGAGCAAGTTCTGAAGACCTTTGGTCAACTGTTAAAGAAGCAGGTATGGATAGCGATGCCAAAACGATCCTTTACGATGGACGTACTGGTGAGCCATTTGATAACCGTGTGTCAGTTGGTGTCATGTACATGATCAAACTCCACCACATGGTTGATGATAAATTGCACGCGCGTTCAGTCGGACCATACTCAACCGTTACCCAACAACCACTCGGAGGTAAAGCTCAGTTTGGTGGACAACGTTTTGGTGAGATGGAAGTTTGGGCTCTTGAAGCTTACGGTGCGTCAAATGTCCTTCAAGAAATCTTGACTTACAAATCTGACGATATTAACGGACGTTTGAAAGCTTATGAAGCTATTACAAAAGGAAAACCAATTCCAAAACCAGGTGTTCCAGAATCCTTCCGAGTTCTTGTGAAAGAATTGCAATCTCTTGGTCTTGACATGCGTGTCCTTGACGAAGATGACCAAGAAGTGGAACTTCGCGACTTGGATGAAGGAATGGACGAAGATGTCATCCACGTAGATGACCTTGAAAAAGCCCGCGAAAAAGCAGCACAAGAGGCTAAAGCAGCCTTTGAAGCTGAAGAAGCTGAGAAAGAAGCAAAAGCGGAAGAAACAGAAGAAGCTGCTGAACAAGAATAAGCAGTTCACTTAGAATAGAAAGGGAAGAAATAGTGGTTGATGTAAATCGTTTTAAAAGTATGCAAATCACCCTAGCTTCTCCAAGCAAAGTCCGTTCATGGTCTTATGGAGAAGTCAAAAAACCTGAAACAATCAATTACCGTACCTTGAAACCAGAACGTGAAGGACTCTTTGATGAAGTTATCTTTGGTCCTACAAAAGACTGGGAATGTGCTTGTGGTAAGTACAAACGCATTCGTTACAGAGGGATTGTTTGTGACCGCTGTGGGGTTGAAGTAACGCGTACGAAAGTTCGTCGTGAGCGTATGGGGCACATCGAGTTGAAAGCTCCTGTATCTCACATCTGGTATTTCAAGGGGATTCCAAGCCGTATGGGCTTGACCCTTGATATGAGCCCTCGTGCCCTCGAGGAAGTTATCTACTTTGCGGCTTATGTGGTTATTGATCCTAAGGATACACCACTTGAGCACAAGTCTATCATGACAGAGCGCGAATACCGTGAGCGCTTGCGTGAGTATGGTTATGGATCATTCGTTGCCAAGATGGGTGCCGAAGCCATCCAAGACCTTTTGAAACAAGTAGATCTTGAAAAAGAAATTGCTGAACTCAAAGAAGAGTTGAAAACCGCAACTGGACAAAAACGTATCAAAGCCATCCGTCGTTTGGATGTTTTGGATGCCTTTTACAAGTCTGGAAACAAACCTGAATGGATGATTCTCAACATCCTTCCAGTTATTCCACCAGATCTTCGTCCAATGTTGCAGTTGGATGGTGGCCGTTTTGCCTCATCTGACTTGAACGACCTGTACCGCCGTGTTATCAACCGTAACAACCGTTTGGCTCGTTTGCTTGAGTTGAATGCACCAGGTATCATCGTTCAAAATGAGAAACGTATGCTTCAAGAAGCGGTTGACGCTTTGATTGACAATGGTCGTCGTGGTCGTCCGATCACAGGACCAGGTAGCCGTCCACTGAAATCATTGAGCCACATGCTTAAAGGGAAACAAGGACGCTTCCGTCAAAACTTGCTCGGTAAACGTGTTGACTTCTCAGGACGTTCCGTTATCGCCGTTGGTCCAACTCTTAAGATGTACCAATGTGGTGTGCCACGTGAAATGGCAATTGAGCTCTTCAAACCATTTGTGATGCGTGAAATCGTTGCGCGTGATATCGTGCAAAACGTCAAAGCAGCTAAACGATTGGTGGAACGCGGAGATGAGCGTATCTGGGATATCCTTGAAGAAGTGATCAAAGAACACCCAGTACTTCTTAACCGCGCACCGACCCTTCACCGTTTGGGTATCCAAGCCTTCGAGCCAGTCTTGATTGATGGTAAGGCCCTTCGCTTGCACCCACTTGTCTGTGAAGCCTACAATGCCGACTTTGACGGGGACCAAATGGCCATCCACGTACCGCTTTCAGAAGAAGCCCAAGCAGAAGCTCGTATCTTGATGCTGGCTGCTGAGCACATCTTGAACCCGAAAGATGGTAAACCAGTTGTTACTCCATCGCAGGACATGGTTTTGGGTAACTACTACTTGACCATGGAAGAAGCTGGTCGTGAAGGTGAAGGAATGGTCTTCAAAGACCGTGACGAAGCGGTTATGGCTTACCGTAATGGTTATGTTCACCTCCACTCACGTGTTGGTATTGCAACAGACAGCCTCAACAAACCATGGACAGAAGAGCAAAAACATAAAGTCTTGCTTACAACAGTTGGTAAAATCCTCTTCAATGACATCATGCCAGAGGGGCTACCATACTTGCAAGAACCAAACAATGCCAACTTGACAGAAGGCGTTCCAGCTAAATACTTCTTGCCACTTGGTGGAGATATCAAGGAAGCTATCAGTAATCTTGAACTTAACCCTCCATTCAAGAAGAAAAACCTTGGAAATATCATCGCTGAAATCTTCAAACGTTTCCGTACGACAGAAACTTCTGCCCTACTTGACCGTATGAAGAACCTCGGTTACCACCACTCAACTCTTGCAGGATTGACAGTGGGTATTGCCGATATCCCAGTCGTTGATGACAAGGCTGAAATCATTGAAGAATCACACAAACGTGTAGAACAAATCACCAAACAATTCCGTCGTGGTATGATCACAGACGATGAGCGTTACAATGCTGTTACAGCTGAATGGCGTGCTGCCCGTGAAAAACTAGAGAAACGTTTGATTGCCAACCAAGATCCTAAGAACCCAATCGTTATGATGATGGACTCTGGAGCCCGTGGTAACATCTCAAACTTCTCACAGCTTGCCGGTATGCGTGGTCTGATGGCTGCTCCGAACGGACGTATCATGGAATTGCCAATCCTTTCAAACTTCCGCGAAGGTTTGTCAGTACTCGAAATGTTCTTCTCAACTCACGGTGCGCGTAAAGGTATGACCGATACGGCCCTTAAGACAGCCGACTCAGGTTACTTGACTCGTCGTTTGGTTGACGTTGCCCAAGATGTGATCATCCGTGAGGACGACTGTGGAACAGACCGTGGTCTCTTGATCCGCTCTATCGCAGAAGGAAAAGAGATGATCGAGTCTCTTGAAGAACGTCTCAACGGTCGTTACACTAAGAAAACTGTTAAACATCCAGAAACTGGTGCAGTGATTATCGGTCCAAATGCGTTGATTACAGAAGACAAGGCGCGTGAAATTGTCAATGCTGGTGTGGAAGAAGTGACTATCCGCTCCGTATTTACATGTAACACTCGTCATGGTGTCTGCCGTCACTGTTACGGTATCAACTTGGCGACTGGTGATGCGGTTGAAGTTGGTGAAGCAGTTGGTACAATCGCTGCCCAATCTATCGGGGAACCTGGTACACAGCTTACAATGCGTACCTTCCACACGGGTGGGGTTGCCTCAAATACCGATATCACTCAGGGTCTTCCTCGTGTCCAAGAAATCTTTGAAGCCCGCAATCCTAAAGGGGAAGCGGTTATCACAGAAGTCAAGGGTGAGGTTACAGCCATCGAAGAAGATGCATCAACTCGTACTAAGAAAGTCTTTGTTAAGGGTGAAACTGGCGAAGGTGAATACGTCGTTCCATTTACCGCTCGTATGCGTGTCGAAGTTGGAGACCAAGTAGCGCGTGGTGCTGCTCTTACAGAAGGTTCTATCCAACCAAAACGTCTCCTTGCAGTTCGCGATGTCTTGTCAGTTGAAACTTACCTTCTCGGTGAAGTACAAAAAGTTTACCGTAGCCAAGGGGTAGAAATCGGTGACAAACACATCGAGGTAATGGTTCGTCAAATGATCCGTAAAGTCCGTGTTATGGATCCAGGTGACACAGATCTTCTCATGGGTACCCTCATGGATATCAATGACTTTACAGATGCCAATAAAGATGTCCTTATCGCAGGTGGTGTTCCAGCGACTGGTCGCCCAGTCCTTATGGGAATTACCAAAGCCTCACTTGAAACCAACAGTTTCTTGTCAGCGGCTTCCTTCCAGGAAACAACTCGTGTCCTTACAGATGCGGCTATCCGTGGTAAGAAAGACCATCTCCTTGGACTTAAAGAAAATGTTATCATCGGTAAGATCATCCCAGCAGGTACTGGTATGGCCCGTTACCGTAACCTTGAACCACATGCTATCAACGAAGAAGAATACCTTAACCCTCCAGTAGAGGAAGAAGGAAATGAAGAAACAACAGAAGTAGTTGTGGATACTGCCGTTGAAACTGTGGAAGAAACAGTGGAATAAAAGAAATGAGAGAGCCTTAGGGTTCTCTTTCTCTTTTCTGAAAATTTCTCCATTTTTTCATGAAATGTGGTAAAATAATACTCAATGAAAATCAAAGAGCAAACTAGGAAACTAGCCGCAGGTTGCTCAAAGCACTGCTTTGAGGTTGTAGATAGAACTGACGAAGTCAGCTCAAAACACTGTTTTGAGGTTGTGGATAGAACTGACGAA
>CAUPZW010000018.1:0-40656 GCA_963515655.1 Streptococcus mitis | reverse complement strand
GCTCTAAAATCTCTGACTTCTCTTGACCAACATAGACGATTTGAGAATCCTTAACAGCTAAGATTCCATCCAAATAAACATGGAAATCTTGGTCACAAGTCACGATATTTACATGCTGATAGACTTTCATACTAGGTTCCTTTTCTAAAAGACAATTTAAAGTGAACAATTTTTCTAGCTATTGTAACAAAAAAGTCACCCGAAGGCAACTTTTTTTGTCCATAATATTTCAAAGTAGAAAGGATTATTCAGAGCTAAAAGATGCAGCTTGCTGCATTTGGTAATACTTGCCCTTCCTAGCCATAAGGTCCTGATGGCTCCCATACTCAACAATGTCGCCATCCACCAAGACTAAAATCAGATCCGCATCCTGAATGGTAGACAAGCGGTGAGCAATGATAAAGCTTGTGCGCCCCTTCATTAGTTTAGCAAAGGCATCCTGAACTAGCACTTCTGTCCGTGTATCGATGGAAGAAGTCGCCTCGTCTAAGATAAGAATCTTTGGAATAGCCAGAAAGACTCGGGCAATTGTCAAGAGCTGGGCTTGACCGACAGAGAGAGATTCTCCAGCATTTTCTAACTTGGTATCGTATCCCTGTGGCAACTGTTGAATGAAAAAGTCTACGTTGGCTACTTTAGCAGCAGCAATAACTTGCTCCCGACTAGCATCAGGATTTCCAAAGGCAATATTGTCATGAATGGTTCCTTGCTTGAGCCAGGTTTCTTGAAGCACCATGCCAAACTGCTGGCGTAAGGAGGCACGACTATAGTCATAAATGGATTTCCCATCCAGCAAGATATCTCCCGAGCTAATGGGATAAAAACGCATGAGAAGGTTGATAAGGGTTGATTTTCCAGCACCTGTCGGACCAACGATGGCTACCTTACTACCAGCTGGAATATCAATAGATAAATCCTTAATCAAAATCTTTTCAGGATGGTAGCCAAAAGAGACATGTTTAAAGGAAATAGCTCCCTTAACTTGGTCACTGGTCAACTCTTCCTTACCACTTTCAGCCACCTCAGGATTTTCTAAGACAGCATAAACACGCTCTGCGCAAGCGAGAGCACTTTGCAACTCAGCTAGCACTGAAGAAATATCGTTAAAAGGCTTGGTGTACTGTTGAACATAGTTCAAAAAGGTCACTAAACGCCCAACGGTCAAGGTAGAGCCTATCATGATACGATAAGCACCCACTCCAGCTAAAAGCGCATAAATGAGTGCATTGACAAATCGAGTCGAAGGATTAACCGTTGATGAATAAAAGATGGCTGACTGAGAATAACCTGCATAGTTATCATTGGCATCGTGCAGTCTTTGGATAAACTCTTCTTGAGCATTAAAGGACTGAATAATGGTCTGCTGGCTCAACGATTCTTCAATCAACTGAGTCTGAATCCCCCTTGTCTCTGTTTGCTTCTGGAAGAGATGATAGGAGCGTTTGGCAATAAAGCGTGAGATTACCATAGACAGTGGCGTCAACAGCAAGACTAAGAGGGTCATGAGGAGATGGATTTGAAGCATGGCTAGAATACTAACCAAAATCATCAAGACGCCAATGAAAAATTGGTTAAAAATCATGGTCAAGCCAGCTGCCAACTGTTCTATGTCTGTGGTCACCCGACTGACCATCTCCCCACTGCCTTGCCGGTCCACGAAAGCAATCGGTAATCGATGGAGCTTATGGATGATTCGCTCTCGCAAATCTTTAGTATAAGAGAAGATTAGGCGATTATAGAGGAGAGGATTGGTCCATTGTAACAGAGTATTTCCTATGACTACCAAGATCATCTGGATGAAAATTTGCCAAAAAACTGATGATGAATCGGCCACTAGGACCTGGTCAATGACCTGCCCAATCAGAATAGGTAGGTAGATTGATAAGCCAACTTGAGCAATAGTTCCTAGAAAGGCTAAGAAAAGGAGGAAGGGATGGCTTGCTAAATCCTTGGCCAAACGTTTGAGCGTCTGGTTTGCAGTTTGTCGTCTCATTCTAGTCCTCCTTTCCATGTTGGGATGCATTGATTTCACGATAGACTTGAGCGGACTTCATCAAGTCCTCGTGCTTACCGATAGCTAAGAGCTCACCTTTTTCCAAGAGGAGAATCTGGTCAGCCATCTGCAAAGTCGAGGTTCGTTGAGAAATCAAGATTAAGCTTGTATTTGGTAAGTTCCCTCGGATAGCTCTCAATAGCTTGGACTCGGTAATGGTGTCGAGGGCCGAGGTTGCATCATCTAGGATGAGGAACGGAGCCTGGCGCAAGACTGCTCGAGCAATAGATAACCTTTGTCTTTGTCCACCTGAAAAATTTCGCCCTCCTGCCTCAACTAGGGTATCCAAGAGTCCTTCCTTTTCACTGACAAAATCCTTAGCTTGCGCAATTTCCAAGGCCTGCCAAAGTTCTTGGTCCGTTACTTCTTGATTGAAACCTAGAGTCAAGTTGGAACGAATAGTTCCCTTAAAGAGTTCGACCTTTTGAGGCACATAGGCAATCCAAGACCGCCACTCCTCCAAATTAAGAGGACTACGTCCATCTCGATAAAGGTCAATGCTTCCCTTGTCTGCTGGATAAAGTCCAAGTAAGACTTGCACCAAGCTTGATTTACCAGAACCCGTCCCTCCGATGATACCAAGGATTTGCCCTTGCTTCATATCAAAGGAAATGTATCTCAGAGAAGGTTGGGCCGCATCTGGATAGGTAAAGGTCAATTCTTGGACTTGTAAAACCATATCTCTGGTAGCTTGCTTTTGTTCTAACTCTGAATGGATATCCTCTGGAGCCTCAGCAAAGACTTCCTCGATTCTCTTGGCTGAGATGTAGGACTGGTTGAGGGAATTTATCAGCATGGCTAGCTTGACCAATTCCACCAAAATCTGTAAGAGATAGTTGATGAGGGCAATGAGGGCCCCTTGACTGAGCAATCCTCCTTGAATAGAAATATAGCCTTGCCAGATGATAACAAGGAGGGTTCCATTAACAATCAGATAGGTCAGAGGTGTTAATAAACTAGACCAGAAACCTGTTTTTTCTTGCAATTTGGCATAGACTTGGTTAAGGGTTTGAAAAATCTGTAACTCTCGTTTTTCTTGTCCAAAAGCACGAATAACCCGCATCCCTTGTAATTGCTGGCGAGTTTCTTGAACCAGTTGATCCGTTTTCTTTCTGAGAGCACTGTAGAGAGGATTAACCATTCTAGAGAGCCCTACGATTACAATGGTCAAAATGGCAACCATGACCAAGAACCAGAGAGTCAGTTCAGCTGAGATGCGGTAGGCCATAAAAATGGCACCAAAAACGATAATAGGCGCTCGTAAAAAGAGACGCAGGAATTGATTGATACCAGTCTGAATCTGGTAAGTGTCCGAAGTCAAGCGAGTCACCAAACTAGAAGTTGTCAAACGATCCCTGCTATCCTTAGGCAAGGAAAGAATATGTCGATAAAGGTCATCTGTCAGTCCTTTGGCAAATCCAACCGCAGCCTTAGCTGAGTAAAACTGAGCTACCAAGGCCACTACAACGCCAATCACTGCAAAGATAAAGAGTATGCCAATCTGCATCCAGAGATGTCCTTGATCTCCCTGAGGTAAAGATTGGTCAACAATCCCAGCAATCACCATTGGAACCAGAAGCTCAAACACAGCTTCTAGTAGCTTGAACAAGGGTGCTAAAATCGATTCTTTGATGTAGGGTTTGAAGTAAGATAATAAGTGTTTCATAAATCCCTTCTATTTTCTAAAATGAAGAAAGTGGGAAGCACCCACCCTCTCAATTTTATTTGTTTAAGTAAGGCAATAGATAGCCATATCCTTCCTCTTCCATCTTATCCTTGGCCACAAAGCGTAAGGAAGCAGAATTGATACAGTAACGAAGTCCACCTAACTCCTGAGGTCCATCTGTGAAAACATGACCCAAGTGAGCATTTCCTGACCGAGAACGAACTTCGATTCTCTCCATTCCATGGCTCATGTCCTTGTAATAATGAATCAATTCCTTGGAAATCGGACGGCTAAAACTTGGCCAACCACATCCTGAGGCAAACTTATCCTTGGCGAAAAAGAGTGGCTCACCCGTCGTGATATCTATATAAATCCCTTCTTCAAAGGTTTGATCATAGGCATTACTAAATGGAGCCTCTGTAGCAGCTTCTTGGGTAACACGATAGGATTCTTCTGATAAACTTTCCTTTAACACCTCTTGACTAGGCTTTTCATAGTTTGCTGCATCAATCAATGGCTTCTCAGCATCTGTCACATCGATATGACAGTAACCTGAAGGATTTTTCTTAAGATAGTCTTGGTGGTAATCTTCAGCCAGAATGTAGTGGCGAAGTTTCTCCACCTCTACTGCAATCTTTCGCCCCAGCATGCGCTTCTGCTCCTGTACCACAGTGTATATAGCTGGTGAATCTGCTTCATCTTGATAATAAATCCCAGTTCGATATTGGCGACCACGATCATTTCCCTGCTGGTTAACAGACAGGGGGTCGATGACTCGGAAATAATAGAGCAGAATTTCTCTGAGTGAGACTGCCTTCTCATCGTAAATCACTTGAACCGTTTCTGCATGGTCTGTTTCCTTGAGTAGTTGGTAATTGGTCGTTTCGACTTGTCCATTAGCGTAGCCGACACTGGTTGCTAGCACTCCAGAAATGCGTGAAAAATATTCCTCTAGGCCCCAAAAACAACCACCTGCTAGATAAATTTCTGCCATCTTTATTTCTCCTTTATCAAGTTTTTAATTAGGCTTCTTTTCAAAAAAAGGATAGGAAGCCCTCCGGTCGAGAGTTTCCCCATCCTATTATCTATTCTTTATTTTGCTTCGACACGAACACCTTGGGTATCAACTTTCAAGTCATGCAGTTTTCCTTTGAAAGGTTGCTTTTCCAATTCTTCCTTAATCCTTGGCATCTTGTCATGAGAAGCCAAGACCATAACTGTCGGCCCAGCACCAGAGAGGTAGGTTGCATAGGCACCATTTTCTTTTGCCACTTGCTTAATCGTCGCAAATTCTCTCACCAAGTCCTGACGATAGCGCTCGTGAAAGAGGTCTCCCTCGATTGCTTGCCCAGCTGTCACCATATCTCCTGCCAACAAGGCCGCAACCGCCACATTGGCGATAGAACTAGCTGCAACAGCTTCTTTGTAAGACAATTTTTTAGGTAAGACACCACGGCTGTCTCGAGTACGCAATTCATAGTTAGGAATGTAGGCTAGAAAATCACATTCTGGGAAGTCTGCTACAATAGCTGAAACTTCCCCATCAACAGAGCTTGCAATAACGAGATTACCATAAATGGCCGGAGCTACATTGTCAGGATGTCCTTCAATCTTGGTCGCTAACTGCAATTTTTCATGGTCAGACAAGTTGAGCTTACCCAATTGGTTGGCTAGTTCAATCCCAGCAACGATAACCGAACTAGAAGAACCCAAACCACGCGCCAATGGAACATCACTGGTCATTTTCAAACGTCTTGGTTTCAAGTCTGGCACAATTTGCAAAGCGATTTTGAGCAAGAGATTACGCTCGTCATGTGGAATCCATTTGCCAATCTGGTGTTCAATCAACCACTCATCTCGTTCTTCGCAGACCTCGATTTGAAGATACTTGGTTACAGCTACACCGACCGAGTCAAAACCTGGCCCGATATTGGCACTGGTTGCAGGTACAATAATCTTCATCTTATTCTCCTAGCACCTTGAAGGTATTCAAGAGGTCGAATTCTGAAACCTTCTTCAATTCAGCTGCGACATTTTCAAGTTGAGATTTATTAATCTTGTGTGTAATGATAACGACACGCGCCTTGTCACCCTCTTTGCCATCTTGGAGGATTTGCTTGAAGGAAATATCTTGAGCATTAAAGATTTCAGCCAACTTCAAGACCTGACCTTTTGAGTCTGGTGCCAAGATTGAGAAGTAGTAGTTTGCTTTAACATCCTCAGGATTTGCCAAGACCAAGTCACGGCTGTATTCGTTGAAGTCTTTACCAATGGTACCATCATTCAAGCGACGAACGATACGGACAATATCCGCCACCACACTTGTTGCAGTTGGTTTTTGACCAGCACCTGGTCCGTAGTACATAGACTCACCAATACCGATAGATTCTACAAAGACAGCGTTCATCACTCCATTCACACTAGCAAGTGGGTGTGCTTTAGGAAGGAAGGTCGGAGTTACTTCTGCAGCAATTCCTGAAGGAGTTTCCTCAATAGAACCAACCAATTTCACTACATAGCCAAGTTCTTGGGCTACAGCTACATCTTCTGGTGTGATGTTGCGGATTCCCTTGTGGGCTACATCATCAAAAGCAACCTTCATGCCAAAGGCAAATTGGCTCAAAATCACCATCTTGTAGGCTGCATCAATTCCATCTACATCATTTGTCGGGTCGCTTTCTGCAAAACCTAGTCTTTGTGCTTCCGCAAGAGCATCATCGTAAGACCATCCTTCTTCGACCATCTTGGTCATCATGAAGTTAGAAGTTCCGTTGACCACGCCAAGGACACGAGTGATTTTATCAGAAGCCAAGGAATTTGCTAAAATACGAAGAATTGGAATCCCACCAGCTACTGCTGCTTCATAGTAAAGTGCTACCTTGTTAGCTTTAGCGATTTCTAACAATTCTGCACCATGGACAGCCAAAAGGTCCTTGTTAGCAGTAACAACGTGTTTCCCAGCTTCTAAGGCACGAGTGATAAAGGTCTTAGCTGGTTCGATACGCCCCATCAATTCCACTACGATCGTAATGTCTTGATCTGATAAAATGTCATCCACATTGGTTACAAAGTTAAAGTCATTCCCTGCTGCAAGCAAGCGATTCTTTTCATCTTCATCCTTGACCAATACCTTGGCAACTTCAATATCTGAATGCGCTGATTGATTGATTTTTTCTCCATTTTCCTTTAGGAGGAAGGGCACACCACTTGCAACGGTACCAAATCCTAGTAAAGCAATTTTAACTGTCATGTTTGTCTCCTCGAAATTTTCTAATATAGCCATTATAACAGAATTTTGTGAAAATTCCTATTATAGTAAATCACTATTTCAGTCTAGAAAAGAAAAAAACGAATCAAACGATTCGCTCTTCCTAAAATTTAGAAATAATTTTCCAGAAATGATTATCCAATCTTTTGCAGATTGATCACTGCATCATGATTCATCAAGACTTGGCCATACTCTTGTAAGACTGAACGACTGATATCACTATCTTCCGCAAACTCGCGCATACGAGCCAACAGCCAAGCTGGATATGGACTTGGATGATTTTCAATATCCACTAAAATGGTCAAATAATAGCGCTCATTCATCTTGTAGAGTTCAGAAGTTTCCATCTCAAAAGTCACTGTCTTGGCAAAAGCCACCAAATCAGCTAACTTAGAAAAAGAAAGGATGTAGTAGATATAAGGCTCTTTCTTACTTTCAACTTCTTGTTCAGCCTGCTCCTGCTCTTCTTCCTTGGCTTCAACTTGCTCAAGAGATTGAATCGCTTCGATATCATCCTTAGTTTTGTCTGCGATGCTTTTTTCCAAGGTTTTGATAAATTCATCTGGCGACATTTGAGCCAATTCTTCCATATCTGGTAAATCCGATAAATCTTCAAAATCTAGATTTTGGTCAATCTTTGATTTGGTTACAAAGACATCGACCTTATCAGGTTTTGGAGTCACACGGAAGCTCAACATGCCTGTATCCAGAAAGCTATCAGGCATCTCTAACTCATCCAAGATAGCATAAAAGAACTCTTCTGTTTTTTCTTGAGGAACGAGAAAGTCAGCAATCTCCATGCCACGATCCATCAAATCCTCTAAAGACATCGTGATTTTCAAAGTTGTATCACTAATTTGTTTCATTTTCATTGCTAGTAACCTCATACTTTCAGTTCTATCTATTATACTAGATTTTTACGATTTTATCAAAAGAAGGCTCCTCTATCAGGCTCGATTTTTCCTAGGGTTATTTCTGTAGAAGACTTTAAAAGAAAAAGCCTTCAAAATCGGCTCTTGTCCGACTTTGAAGACCTAATGCATTCGAATGCTTATAATTTAAAGGTTGCTACACCGAGGATAGAACGATTTAAGTTTCGAAGAATTTGAAGACTTTGCTCAAATTTCTTATAACGAGTCACTCCATACTCTTCAACAAGAAGGACTGTATCTCTTTCTAAAAGCGATGGTACATCTTGTAAATCGACAAAATGCATTCCTTTTAAAGACTCTTGATTTTGTTTCAATTTATCTAGGATAGCTTTGTTTGAGCTAACGATTGTTAATTCTTGTCCAGCATTTTTGTATGACAAGACATCTGCTAGGTTGGCAATTGTTGTGATCTCTGTTACAAAATCAATTTGATATTGAGAAAAATCACCTGCTCTATTGATTGTTGGGTTAAAGAGATAAACCAATACATTTCCCATCACAACCAAAATCACACAGACTACTCCAATAACAGCTAAACGGAGAATCAAATTCTTCACATTCAATCCAAGCGCTGTCTCACCATTTGCATTCAATTCTTTAGAGTTGATGGTTTCCAATTTTTCAATTTTCACATTTGCATAAGTGTGTTTAAATTTCTCAATCAATCCATCAAATTTTCTCTCTAACAAGTCATTGACATCCTTGCTTGGTGTCAAAATTTTCACACCGACCCCTGCATCGTCAATCATATAGTAGACGGTCAATTTTTTCCACCAATAGTCATTCGTTGAATTTTTCAAGGTTGTTTCTGTCGTATCCAATTCACTGGCCATTTTTTTCAACTCACTGGGCTCTACATCATTGAAAAGATAAGCTCCATTCAAATTCCCATCAATCAATTTCCCATAAAAATCACTATAACCACCAATTTGATGATTCAAAATCGTTTTGGCTGAATCTTCTGGAGGAGTGATTTTATAGCTAAGATAAGTTGAATAACTTGTTGTGTCTTTGACAGTATTTTTATTCTTAACAGCTTTAATTGTAAATGGTACAGCAATAAGAGCAAATAAAGCTATGAGAGCTAAAATATTTGCTTTTCGTTTTTTGTAAAGATTTGCAAACAAATCAGCTACTGAATAATGTTCAAACATGATTTTTTTCTCCTTTGTTGAGTAGATACTGGTTCTCTTTTGTAAGCATTTTTGCTACAAATATCATCACAAGAACAATTCCCCAGAATTGCATTGTAAATAGATTGAAGAAACTTTCTGAAAAGCTACTTCTTGGCATAAAGAATAGATTATTCAAGATGAGTAAGGACAAGGCAAATAAGATTGTTCTTGAACGATAGGCTACTTGCAGCATGGCTATAAATAGCATACCGAGTAAGAGACTAAGCAGAAAGACTCCTATCATACCATAGTCGGTATACAACTCCATAATATAGCTACTTCCGATACCATGTCCTTTTAAATATTCCTTATTCAAAACAAGATAGGACAAATTGTGGGCATAACTATTACTATCAATAGCTAGCTCCACACTATTGGTTGTATGTTCAAAGGCTTTTCCTCCGAAAATAGCCCCCAAGCTTCCCCTTGCAAAATAATCAAGGACAGGACCAAAAGTAAAATTACGGAAATCTCGGTAAGGGAGGCTACTGTTAAATAGAAAACCTCGAGCCAGAACGCCAAAACTGGTTCCTTGTTTATAGATAAAGTCAAGCAGAATATCCCAGAAACCTGTATGGGAAACCTGGACATTATCCCGTACATAATTGAGCACTCCCATCGCTAACATGAGAATAGGAGAACCTACAAAAATCGCTAACTTTTCTTTAAACCCAATCCATTTTCCCTTTTCAGTTTGCTCCCGCATGAAGTAATAAACAAAAGCAAATAAAATACTTAAAATAAAGGGATTTCGTGTCCCAATTGCCAAATGAATAGTATTGGCTGCAATAAAGGAGACAAGCACTGCTGTGGCCTGCCATTTCTTTGGCTTGGTTGCCAGATACATACACATTGCGTAGACCGTAAAGGTAGACAAAATGTAGGTAAAATAAGGCAGTTTACTTTCAAAATTTGCATAGTAGGCATAGTAGGAAGTCTGCAAGCGATACAGGAGCCGTTCGAATAACCGAATGAAATAGAAAGGATAGGTGAGAAGAAAAACTCCTAGTGATACAAAGCGTAACCGCTTGATATAAATCTCTTTTATAGAATTTCCTATCTTTGGTACTTTTATGTTCTTCCTAGCTATGAAGTAACGAGCCAGTACGCCTCCTGTGGTCAAGCCCAGAATCGAAACCATGACGACTATAAAGGCAAAGCGATAGGCTATCGGATGATAGGTATCCAGAGCGCCATCCCTAAAATAATCAATGGTCGGTCTTGATACCAGAAATACAAAAATAGTTAAATAGAAAATAAAATGGATTAAGTAATACTTGATATCATTCCAGCAGGCAATTAAGCTACTAACCAGTAAGAACAATAAAGTAGAAAGCAAGCTAACATTATTATTATTAAACAGATACACAATTCCACTTACTAGCGTCAAGGCATAGCTGACTATGGTCAAACTAAATAATAATCGTTTTCCATCAATCACTTGCTCACCCCCGTTCTAATGTAATTTTTTTGATTTTTCAATATTTTTCAGTAATAAGAATCGGTATAAGGAAATGTTTATGAATAGAGCCAAAGCACTAATTCTTCTTCCCTTACGAAAAATTGGATTCCTAGCAATAGCAAAGGCATGGCCTTTTAAAAATCGATGAATCTGAGAATAGGCTTCAAACTGTTTATACTGATCATCTAGTAACATTTTATCCAGAATAAAGAAATGAGCATAGGCCAATCTGAAGAACGCAACCTCTTTCAAGTCAGGATAGTTTTTCACAACTTCATTGTAAAACTTTTGATAGATATCAATATAGGCTAAATCCTTCTCTGCATACGGTTTGGTCGTAATGCTATCACCTCTATGGAAATAGTAATAATAGGGTTTGGTATTAACAACGTACTTCTTAGCCAACTTGATTAAATCAAAATGATAATAAGCATCTTCGTAAATCAATCCCTTAGGAAAGGATAGGGCAGTTGCAATCTCTCTCTTGATTAGCTTATTGCAGATCGTTCCAGGTATTTTTTCACCTATGAGGTATTCCTTTAGAAATGTTTGAGAATCACAGACAAAATAATCATCCTGATTAGCTGACTGTGGGCTTTCATCATTAGCATAGACATTCATAACACCACAACTCGAAACATCCGCATCTTCTTGAATTATTTGCTCATATAAACTCTGAATCATTTCTGGATGGATATAATCATCTGAGTCAATAAAAATCAGATAGTCCCCGTGAGCCTGCTTCATTCCATCATTTCGTGCTTGCGACAAACCTTCATTCTTTTTATGAAGCACTGACACCCTGTCATCTTGTTCAGCGATTGAATCACACAAGCGACCACTTTCATCTGTTGCACCATCATCAACAAGAATAATTTCCAGATTTTGATAGGTCTGCTTCTGAATGGAAGCTATCGATTTTTCTAGGTACTGCGCCACATTATAGACTGGCACAATGACACTAATTAATGCAGTTTCCATGCTACTCCTCTAATAGTTTTTCTACTTGTTCGATTTGTTTGGCAATTGTAAATTGTTGAATGAATTGACTAGCCTCATCGACATCAAAGTTTGAGGCAGAAGTCATATAGTTCGTAATTGCCTGAGCTGCCTCTTGATTGCTCTCAATGATTTGTCCAAATCGTCCTTCTTGGGATAATTCCTCAGCCCCTCCGACATCCGTAGAGACAAAAGGGATTCCAAGGCTCAAGGCCTCCACATACACCCCAGGAAAACCTTCTTGTTTAGACATAGACAAGAGGACCTTCATCTGAGACAAATACTGATAAGGATTTTTTTGATAACCAAGGAAATGTACATAGTCCTCAAGCTCATACTCTTTAACTCGTTTTTTCAGTTCCTCTTCCATATCACCAGCACCTATGAAGTAGAGATGATAGTTTTTTCCCTCTTGGTGTAATAATCGTATCACTTCCACTACACGGTCAGAACCCTTATTTTCCTCAATCCGTCCGATAGTACAGATACTTTGAGGTGCAATCTCGATATCTATCTTCTCTTGAGATTTTTCTAGAATAGTCTTAAAATCATATCCATTGTAGACCGTCTGTAATTTCGAAGCATAATCTGGATAGACTTCCTTGATAGAATGACTGGTCTTTTTTGAAATCCCTACAATAGTATCCGCGGCATCCAACTGGCGTCTATGTGATTTCCTTTTTGAGCTATCCTTAAGAAATTCTTCGATACTTCCATGAATCCAAGAGATTTTCTTGACTTCTTTTCTTTTAGAAAACAACAGTGGTGGATTCATAATGGTAAAAGAAACTTCAACATCATAGTCATCTTTTACAAGCAAGCGACGAGTCAGCCTTGGAAAATAAATTCTCATTCTCCACAAAAAAGCTCGAATCCATCTGGCTTGGCGATAATCCTGAAGGGATTTTAACATTCGTACATGCTGGGGAACAGATTCGTATCCCTTGTCAAAGTGCTCCATTTCAAGAATATCAATATCATACTTTTCTGGATCCAGATTTGAAACAATGGTAGACAGAATCTTCTCTGCGCCACCTCCAAGAGAAAAAGACCACATAAAAAATAAGATTTTTTTCTTAGCCACCATATTCTCCCTTGTATTCTGTATAAGACTTATCCATATCAGCGATGACAGCATCATGATGCGGTACTTGCTTATTTGCTGGTGGTGGCGTCATATAATCTCCAAAAGCAGTACTGAGATAGGCATCATAACCGACTGGAATAGGCATCTCTGTCCCTTCAAATGGCAAGAAAAGATTGTCTTCAAAAGATGCGATTAGATACTTATTTCTCATGTAGCCAGGACCTGAGCATAATTCTGTGATGCCATCGCTCTCAGCTAGACCATATTTGGTCATTTCTTTCTCAGCTTTTTTCCAAATGCGATAACGGAGAGATTTGGGCGTCACGCCCAGTAAAATACGGCTTCCCCATTTCATGAGAGCCCCATGCTTTTCTGGAATAGTTTGGGCACAAAAAAGTGAATAAATCAGGGCCCAGCGAACCTGTTTCTTCCGCTCAGCTGGATTTTTCGGATAATAATCCAAAGGCAAGACATCCAAAGCCAAACCATGTGGCAAATCCAAATCCTGCTGATAAGGTTTGATACAGGTCGTTTCCTTGTCACGAATGGTAATAAAAAGATTGCGGTCGACAAAATCCGTGTTACTCTTTGACAAGAAATAACGTTCATCTGCATAAAGAGGCCATAATTCTGCCAATTTTTCATAGTCCTTACGGGGCATAAAAAAGTCTAGGTCATCGTCCCAAGGAATGAACCCCTTGTTTCGAAGGGCACCAATAGCACCTCCACCACAAAGATAGCAAAGCAAATCATGTTCTTTACAAAAAGCCACAAAATATTCAGCCATCTCCAGACTACGAGCCTGAATTGCTTTTAAATCAGTCATATTGTTCATTATTCTTTCTATCGTATCGTTTCATTATACCACAAATTAGGACTGAAAATCTATTGCAGACTGTAAAAAATCAAAGCCTGACTACTATCCAAATAGCTATCAAACTTTGATTCTTCTGTCTTATCTTATCTCAAACCCATCTGAGACAATTTATTCTGATATTTATTTTGATCGACAAGCAAGCCCAAGCCTCCATAAACATCGTAGGCATCTACCCAATCACCCAGTTCTGGAACTGTTAATCTCTCAATGCCGTTTTGTGCTCCATTTAGGAAGGATAAACCATTGGTCAATAAGAAACTATAAGGAACATTCGTTGAGGTCATTCCGAAGACCTTGCCAAGTGCCTCTGAGCCTGTAAAGAGCTTGGTTGGATCTTTGATTTGCTGAAGAACTGCTGTCAGCACTTGCTGCTGTCTCTTGGTACGACCATAATCGCCTTCATCATCATCACGGAAACGAGCATAATTAAGCAAGGTCGAACCATTCATCTGCTGTTTCCCGACTTTAATAGTCTGGGTCGGAGACTCTGTTTCCGTAGCATGTAAGTCATCTCCCACCGTAGCTTCAGTTAACGGTTGACCTTCCAAGGTTGAGAATTTGGCATCAATCATCACTCCATCTGGGAACAGCGTATCAATCGCTGTTGCAAAGGCTTGAAAATCAACCAAGGCATAGTACTTAATGTCCAAGTCAAAATTATCTTTCAAGACTTGACGAACCATTTCGGCCCCTTTTTGTCCTTCTTGTTCCCCTAGTTCATAGGCTACATTTAACTTGTTATCCGTCTGTTTCCTACTGTTAATCACTTGACTGTAACCGTCTATATAGACCAAATTATCGCGCATAAAACTGACTAGCTTGATTTTCTTATCTGAACCTCCGACATTTAATACCATAATAGAGTCAGTACGCGTCTCAGCACTATTTTGACCGATTCGCCCATCGGTACCCATGATCAAAATATTAACACCATCTCTGGTATCCTGACCATTAAAGACTTCTACTTGAGCGGCCTTAGCATTGGCAGTTTTGGTTGAATCAGCATTTGAATAGCCTTTTAGGAACATAAAAATCATGCCAAGCGCTACACAAGCTAAGATAGCCAGTAAGCCTGCGAAAATACGCCCCCACCGTAGCTTACACTTTTTAGTTTTTTTCATTGGAAGAGAATTGATTTTCTGGTATCTCTCAGAGCGACTACGACTATCATAAGAAGGGATCGAAGTGTTAGCACGTGTCTTTCTATAATCCTCGGTCAATTCTTGACTTTCTGAGGTGGCGTCACTACTTTCCCCATTCAATTTATCTTGCAAGTAAGCAAACTCTTCTTTTTCTCGCTCATTGAGATAGTGAATATTCTTAAGTAGATAGTCATAGCGTAACTGCTCGTGGTGACTTAAGGGATTTTCTTTACTCATCTTCTCTCCTTTCCATGGTCTGATATTAGATAAATAGGATAGGTACCCAAAACCTTATACTGGATTCCAATCGCTTCTAATTCTTTTTGGGCAAAGCGGACCAGATCCTTATCAGCATAGTCCACATCGATAATGAAAAAGTATTCGCCCAGTGCTGTCTTGAGTGGACGACTTTCAATTTTTGTTAAGTCAATTCCTCGCCAAGCAAAGGTCGACAGGGCCTTATAAAGTGCACCTGGAAGGTTGTCAGGTAAGGTCAAGGCCAAACTCATTTTCTCAGTTTGTGCTTGCAAGGGAATACTAGGCTTTTCAGCTCCTAAAACCCAGAAACGTGTGAAATTGGCTTCCATTTCCTGAATATCCTCGGCAATCAGTTCTAAGCCATATTCTTCAGCAGAACTTCTAGGTGCAATTGCTGCAAAGGGCTGGTCTGGATGTTCGGAAATAAAGCGGGCCGCATAGGCTGTACTAGCAGTCACCTCGATTTGAGCATCTGGATACTGTTCATCGATAAATTTCTTTCCTTGCGCCAAGGCCTGTGGATGTGAAAAAATCTTTTCAATCTTAGTATGACCTGGAACCACCATCAACTGCTGATGAATAGGCTGAACGATTTCTGCCACTGCTTGAATGCGAGCCTGATGAAAAAGGTAGTCCAAGGTTTCATGAACACTACCCTCGATAGAATTTTCAACTGGCACCACAGAATAGTCCACCAAGCCTTGCTCATAGGCCTTGATGACATCTGTAATATTGGCAAAGGCCTGCAATTCCTCATGAGAAAAAGCTGTCTGCACAACGTGGTGTGAAAATGATCCCTTGGGACCTAGATAAGCAATTTTCATCTCAGTTCCTCTATAATTTCCTCTGGACTTAGCTTGGTCACATCCAAAATCCGACTAGCCACTTCCTCATACCAAGCCTGTCTTTCTTGGAAAATAGCTACTAATTCTTCCTTGCTATTATTTAGAAAAAGCGGGCGCTGATTGTCCTTATCAGCTGATATGCGTTGGTAGAGGGTTTCAAAATCGGCTTTTAAGTAAATATTATCAGAATTGGTTTTGAGTAAGTCGCGATTTTTCTGAGAAACGACTACTCCTCCACCAGTTGACACGACTTGGTCTGTTTGTAGTAAATCAGCTAGGACTTCTGATTCTACCTGACGAAAGGCCGCTTCTCCCTTTTCAGAGAAAAATTCCGCAATGGACATGCCTAGGCGTTTCTCTATCAGAGCATCCATATCGAGATAATCTGGGTCCAAGCCTCTTGCAATAGTCGATTTGCCAGCCCCCATAAATCCTAGTAATACCTTAGCCATGAATCAAGCTCTCCAAATCATCAAAGAAGCTAGGATAACTGGTATTGATGGCTTCTGCACGATTAAGCTCCACCTCTCCATCTGCAACCAAGAGAGCTGCGATAGCTGTCATCATGCCGATACGATGGTCTCCAAAAGTATTGACTCTAGCACCGTGAAGGGTTGATTTTCCTTTGATAATCATTCCATCTGCTGTAGGTGTGATATCCGCACCCATGCTATTTAAAGCGTCTGCTACCACCTGAATGCGATCTGTTTCCTTAACCTTGAGTTCCTCAGCATCCTTAATAATTGTTACACCATGTGCTTGGGTAGCAAGAAGAGCAATAATGGGCAATTCATCAATCAAGCGTGGAATCAAAGCGCCACCAATCTCTGTTCCTTTCAAGTCAGAAGACTCAACAGTCAAGGTAGCAGATTTAGCGACTGGGTCAATTTCAGTTATTTCTAGTTTTCCACCCATTGCACGAATGACATCAATAATACCAGTACGCGTTTCGTTGATGCCCACATTCTTCAGTACTAGACGAGAGTTTGGAACAATCAATCCTGCGACTAACCAAAAGGCTGCACTGGAAATATCTCCTGGAACAACTACCTTTTGCCCTGTCAATTTTTGTGGCCCTTGGACTGTGATTTTCTTGCCCTCCACACTTAAATGACCACCAAATTGTTGCAACATATCTTCAGTATGATTACGGGTGCATTCTTTTTCGATAATAACGGACTCCCCCTGAGCCTGCAAAGCTGCAAACATCAAGGCAGACTTTACTTGGGCAGAGGCAATTGGCAACTCATAGTGAATAGGTCTTAGGTTCTTCGTCCCTTTTAAGTGAAGAGGAGGCAGGTCTCGCTCAGTTTGTCCTGAAATACTAACGCCCATTTTTTTCAGTGGAAGGGTCACGCGGTCCATAGGACGTTTGGAAAGACTATCATCTCCAAACATTTCTACTTCAAAGTCTGCACCAGCAAGAACACCTGAAATCAGACGAATCGAGGTGCCAGAATTTCCCATATCAAGGGCATTTTGCGGAGCTTTTAAACCATCCATACCTACACCTTGAATGGTAATAACGCCATCTTTATCCTCAATCTCAACACCAAGATCACGAAAGACTTGCATGGTCGAAAGGACGTCTTCGCCACGTAATATATCATAAACCTTGGTCTCACCCTCAGCCAAGCTTCCAAAGATAATGGAACGGTGACTGATAGATTTGTCACCTGGAACTCGTATACTGCCGTGTAAGTGGCTAATGTTTGTTTTTAGTTTCATACTGGACCTCATACTTGCAATACTTTTACTTATTTTATCATAAAAAGCCAGAAATTCCTTAAAAATTCCTGACTTTAGGATTGTTATTTTCTTATTTTAGCAATTCTGAAACTGGTTCGAAAACAATTTTTTCAATGTCAGAAAGGTAAATGGCCAATTGTTGTTGCTTGGTAAAGAATTCTGACAATAGGTTATTTCCCTGAATCTGCTTGCCAAAGTTTTCCATCTTAGCTTGGAAGGAAGCGTCTGGCATTTGACCTGTCTGCGCTAATCTTTGAATTTCCTCTTGGAAAGCAACATATTCCGTAAAGATTTTGCTCGCCTCAGCATCTGCTGAAATCGCATCTTTAGCTGTTTTAACAGCCTTGTATTCTGGTAATTCGCGTAGACCGCGACTGAGTTCATTTGCACTATCATAAATATTTGACATGATTTTCTCCTTATTTGATGACGACTGTATAGTCGGTATTTTCTGTTATGAGATGCTCAGCTCTTTCCAAGTCTTGAGCATTTTTAAATGAAATTTGTAGAATCCCGTGAATATCTTCACGGTTTTCCTCATTGATGTGGATATTAACCAAGGAAGTTCCACGTAGCAGTTCCAAGATTCGTAAAATGACATCTTCTTCATCGGGAACATCGACATAAAGGTCATAAGAGCTATCCACACCACCACGCTTATGGATTTCCATGGCCTGGCGTTGTTCACGCGCTTGATTGAAAAAGTTCCAGATTTGCTCTTCATCTCCCTTGCTGATGGCCTGGCCAACCTCATCTAAACGTTCCTTAAAATCCTCAATTCGCTCTAGGATAGTCTCGCGATTGGACAATAGAATGGAGGTCCACATACCTGGCTCGCTTTCCGCAATTCGGGTCATATCTCGAAAACCACCTGCAGCAAAACGCCTTGCCATCTCATGTTCTTGAGCATAAACCGCGGTCTGCTCCATGAGACTAGAAGCCAGAATATGAGGGAAATGGCTAATCTGAGAAGTCACACGATCATGCTCCTTGGCATCAATCTCGATAAAGCGAGCATGAAGACCTGAAAGCAAGTCCTTCATTTCCTCAAGTGTGTCAGGACTTGTCAGGCTTGAAGGTGTAAAGATATAATAGGCATTTTCAAAGAGATTGACATCCGCAGAAGCAGCTCCTGTCTTGTGACTACCAGCCATGGGATGGGCTCCGACAAATCGAACAGACTTGCCATCCAAATACTGCTCCGCCGCATCCACAATAGCTGACTTGGTCGAACCAGCATCTGAAATAATGACGCCTTCTTTCAAGTCCAAGTTGGCCAACTCCTTAATGAAAGCAATGGTTTGTTTGATTGGCAAACTGAGAATAATGATATCTGCCAAAGGAGCAAAACTGGCAAAATCATCCGTTGCACGGTCAATCATGCCTTCTTTCAAGGCGATATCTCTCGAAGCTTGACTGCGATTATAACCTAAAATTTTATAATCTGGATGATCGCGTTTGATACCTAGGGCCATAGAGGCTCCAATCAATCCAAGACCTACGATATAGACTGTTTTTGCCATAGGAACTCCTTAATAGTTCTTTGTATAGTCTCGGTGTTTGGCTACTGCTTCTTTTAGTTCCTCGAGATTATCTGATGAGAATTTTTCAAGGATTTCTTGCGCCAGAACCGTTGCCACAACGGCTTCCATGACCACTCCTGCAGCTGGAAGAGCAGTCGGATCGCTTCTCTCGACAGTTGCCTTGTAGGGTTCATGGGTTTCAATATCAACGCTCATGAGTGGTTTGTAGAGAGTAGGAATGGGTTTCATGACACCACGAACAACGATAGGTTGTCCATTTGTCATACCACCCTCAAATCCACCCAGGTTATTGGTGCGACGGGTATAGCCCTCTTCTTCAGACCAGAGAATTTCATCCATGACTTGGCTGCCTTTACGGTAACCCGCTTCAAAGCCAAGACCAAATTCTACCCCTTTAAAGGCATTGATAGAGACAACAGCTTGAGCTAATCTTGCATCCAATTTTCTGTCCCATTGGACATAGGAACCAAGACCAACTGGAACACCTCCAACGACTGTCTCCACAACCCCACCGATGGTATCACCGTCACGTTTGATTTGGTCAATATAATCCTTGATTTCCTGTTCTCTTTCTTGGTTGACAATAGAAACTTCAGACTGGGCAGCTCTTTCCTTAATCTCAGCAACTGTGAGATTTTCAGGAACATCGATTTCCTTACCACCAAAAACTACGACATGGTTGGCAATCTCCATATCCAGCTCAGCCAAGAGGCGTTTAGCTACAGCCCCAACTGCTACCCGCATGGTGGTTTCACGAGCTGATGAACGTTCTAAAGAATTTCGCAAATCGTCAAAACGGTACTTGATACCCCCAACCAAGTCGGCGTGACCTGGACGAGGATGGGTGATTTTCCGTTTGCTTTTAAGGCGGTCTTCAATGTCCTCAGCAGACATAATATCCAGCCATTTTTGGTGGTCCTTATTGATGACATCCATGGTAATAGGAGCCCCTGTCGTCTTCCCGTGACGAACCCCCGAAGTAAAGACAACCTGGTCACTCTCAATCTTCATACGACCACCACGACCGTAGCCACCCTGACGGCGTTTAAGGTCGCCATTGATAGCCTCAGCTGTCAATGGAAGTCCAGCAGGAATTCCTTCAATAATAGCTGTCAGACGGGGCCCATGTGATTCTCCTGCAGTTAAATATCTCATACACTCTCCTTATTTTACCAAGTAGTCTTTCATCTCTTCCAGAGAAACTGGGTGAATGGTCGCTGAACCAAGTTCTGGTACCAAGACTAATTTCAGGGTATTACCACGCGCTTTTTTGTCATGAGTAAGAGCTTGATAAAGCTTGTCAACATCCCAGTTTTCATAGTCAACAGGCAAGCCAAATTTCTGACACATCTCTGTAATAGACTGAGTTATGCCAGCTGGCATGAGGCCTTTTTCCTCAGCAACCTTGGAAATCTGTACCATTCCCATGGCCACAGCTTCACCATGCATGACTTTTCCATAACCGGCAGTTGCTTCAATGGCATGGCCAATAGTATGGCCAAAATTGAGGTAAAGACGAACACCATTGTCCAACTCATCCTCAACCACCATCTTGCGCTTGACCTGACAAGAATGTTCAATCAAAGTCTCTGAATGCTCCAAAATACTCTCTACAGAACCATCCAGCTCTGTCAAGAGAGCCCAAAGTTCTGGATCCTCAATCAAGCCATACTTGATAACCTCACCCATCCCTTCAATCAACTCTCTCTTTCCAAGTGTTTCAAGGACAAGAGGATCAATCAGAATCCCATCTGGTTGGGCAAAGGTACCCACCATATTCTTTGCAAATGAAGTGTTGACACCTGTCTTTCCACCGATAGACGAATCAACTTGAGCTGTCAAACTAGTCGGAATCTGAACAAAGTGGATGCCTCGCATATAGGTGGAGGCAACAAAACCAGCCAGGTCTCCAACGACACCACCTCCGAGAGCCACGATTCCATCACTACGAGTCAGACCTTTCTTAACTAAAAATTCATAGACTTTCTGGACAGTGGTTAAATTCTTTCTTTCTTCCCCTTCCAAAAAGTCAAAAACAGCTACCTGAAAACCAGCATCTTCTAGGCTGAGCTTGACCTTCTCTGCATAGAGATAGGCTACATGATTGTCTGTTACAATGACCACCTTCTGTGGTTGCCAAAGTTCTCTCAACCATTGACCAGTCTGAGCCAGACAACCTTTTTCAATCTGAATATCATAAGGATGATGAGGAATATCGATTCTGATTTTCATAGGAGAGTCTCCTTTTCTTTATTGGTATTTTTCTGTTAAAGACTGCCAAATCTCTTCCGTCGGCATCTCCTTGCCTGTCCACAGTTGAAAAGCTTCTGCAGCTTGATAGAGCAACATTCCCAGACCATTGATCGCTGGATTGCCCTGACTTCTGGCCCATTTCAAAAATGGTGTTTCAAAGGGTTGGTAAATGATATCTGCCACTAAGAGAGTTTCTGGTAAGACTATGTTTTCAGGAACTGGAGAGGATTGACCATCCATCCCAACACTGGTCGCATTGACCAGTAAATTAGACTCGGCAATACTTGCTTGCAGTTCAGAAACATCTTCTAAAGCATACAAGCCCACCTTAAAGCCTGTCTGCTCCTGTAACTTGTTTAGGTAAGGTCTTGTTTTTTCCATTGAAGACGAACGAACAAAGACCGAAATCTGGCTGACGCCATCCAAAATAGCTTGTGCCAGAATGGACTTGGCCGCACCACCAGCACCCAGCAGGGTCATCTTCTCACCTGTAATTGTAAAAGAAGGCAAGCTCTTAAAAAATCCCTTGCCATCTGTATTATATCCAATTAAATTGCCATGCTCATTAACAACCGTATTGACCGCACCAATCAAGCGCGCTTCATCGCTCAGCTCATCCAAATAAGGAATCACCTGCTCCTTATAGGGCATGGAAAGGTTGATACCAAACATCTGGTAGCGACGAATATTGGCCACTGTTTCTGCCAAATCATCCGCTTCAATCTCCCAAGCTACATAAGCACCGTTGGTAGCTGTCGCCTCAAAGGCACTATTGTGAATAAAGGGGGAAATAGAGTGCTTAATAGGATTGGCAACAACAGCAGCTAAACGCGTATAGCCATCAAGCTTCATCCAAAATCTCCCTGATTTTTTTCATGTTAGCTAGAGAAATCTGACCTGGTGCACTTGCCTCATCTAGACTAGCAAAGGACCAGCTAGAACCAGTCACATCTGCAGTAATACGAGAGACCTTGCCCACCTTGCCCATAGAAATCGTTACATATTCCTGCTCAGGATTGAGGGTTTTAAAGCCTCGTGTATAGTTCATCAAGTCTAGCACATCCTGCTCCGTGTGAGCCATCACCGCAACCTTAACAAGTTTTGGATTTAAGCTCGTCAACTCTGACAAGATTTCCATCATATTTTCAGGTGTTTCTTGGAAATTGTGGTAACTCAAAATGAGATTCGGGAAGTCCAGCATTTCTTCAAAAACATCCTTGTAGCTATAGTACTCAAAATCAATATAGTCTGGTTGATAGAGTTGTGCCACTTCCTTAATTAGATGGATATATTCTTCTGGAGAAAGGTCGATTTCTCCCCCTTCAGCGCGAGTTCGTAGGGTGAAAACCAACTCACGGCCTGCAAATTTTTCAAAAATAGCTGGAGCTACCTGCAAAATCGCTTCTTTAGGTAGATAGTCGGCACGCCATTCAATGATATCAGCATCCAGGTACCTCGTGGCATCCAGAGCCTGGGCCTCCTCTAAACTTCTTGGCATTACTGAAACGATTAATTTCATTTACTAACCTTCATACTAATCACCTTGAGGTAATTACTACTTTCATCTTTTTTATTATAGGCGAAATCTGCTGGAAGACCGTATTTATTTAAAATCTGGTAACTTCTTCCTGCAAAGCCTTTATCAATTTGATCTGTAAATTTCTGGCGAGAAACATTGGCAGCATTGGTACTGGCAATGATAATCCCTTCCGGATTTAAAATCTCAAGACTCTGGGAAATCAACTTGTGGTAATCCTTGGCCACAGAGAACGTTTGTTTTTTGTTCCGAGCAAAGCTAGGAGGATCTAGGACAATCACATCGTAGGTCAAGCCTTTGCGTTTGGCATACTTGAAATATTCAAAGACATCCATGACCACAAAACGGTGGTCGTCTGTGCTGAGCCCATTTGCCTGAAAATGCGCTTCCGACAATTCTCGTGAACGTTTAGCTAGATCAACAGAAGTTGTCTGGCTAGATCCTCCCATGGCCGCAGCTACTGAAAAGGCTGCTGTGTAGGAAAACATATTGAGCAAGGATTTACCCATAGCTAAACCATCAACCAAGCTCCCACGAACCTCGTGCTGGTCTAGGAAAATCCCTGTCATCAAGCCATCATTCATAAAGACTTGATACAGGACACCATTTTCCAAAACAGTGAAGAAGTCAGGTGCTTCTTGGCCATAAATATGGGCAGATTCATAGTCTAGACCCTTAAAGCGGATCTTCTCATAGGTCCCTAACACCTCAGGAAAAACCTGTCTAAATGCTTCTGAGATAACCTTGCGAATCTGATAAACATAAGAGTTATACAAAGAAAAGACAGCATAGTCGCCATAAAGGTCCACTGTCAGACCGCCAAAGCCATCTCCCTCTTGGTTGAAGAGACGAAAGGCAGTTGTCAAATCATCTTGATAATAGGATTTTCTCTTTTCTTTAGCTTGTCTAAACAGTGCTTCAAAGAAAGCTTGATTGAAGACCACCTTGTCCTTACTAACAAACCAGCCCAAGCCCTTGTTTTGTTGCGAAAGGTAGGCAGTCCCAAGAAAGGTTCCTTCCTGACTATGGACTTCTACTTCCTGATCCTTGAGATGAACATCTGCAAGGTCGCTAGCTTCAAGTAAAACTAGCCCTGTAGCAAGCTTCTTTTCAACCCTTTTGCTGACTCTTATTCTATTCATAACTACCATTATATCAAACTTTTAGCCAATTCTCAAAAAAGAAACTACCCTTGCTTTTTTACTCTTCTTTTAAAAAATGGTATACTAATACTAATAAAAAATTAGGAAGTAAATGTGTGAGAATTAATTTTAACAAAATCCAAAAAGCCATCGGTACCAGACTGGGTTTTGTCCTAACCCTTTTAATCCTCTATTGGCTCAAAACCTTATTAGCCTATACCGTTGACTTTAATTTAGATATTCAAGTAGGTAAGTTGCAGGGAAATTACCTTGCCTTTATCGCCTTTTTCACCCCCCCTTCCTCTAGGACTACTCCTGCTAGCTCTAGCCCTCTATGCTCGATCAACCAAGATTTTTTATAGTCTTAGTATAGCTATTTATAGTCTTTTATTCATTTGGCTTTATTCCAATGTCTTTTACTATCGAGAATTTAGTGACTTTATCACGGCTAATACTATGAAGGTGGTCAGCAAGGTATCTGTTGGTACTGCGGAACTAGAGTTACTACGTCCTTGGGATCTTATCTATTTTATGGATTTCCCACTGTTTGCTTATCTTCTCTATAAGAAGCTCATCCAGCTGGATAGGAGCCCTTCAAATTCCGCTCCAGTGTTTCTATCACTGCTCTCTCAGCCCTGCTCTTTTCTGCTAATCTTTTCTTGGCAGAGATTGAACGTCCCGATCTCCTAGCGCGAGGATTTTCGAATTATTATGTTGTCCGCGCCCTCATTTTACCAGCTTTTTTAGGCTATACTGCCAACCAATCATACAGTGCCAACAAAGAACGTGCTAAGGCTTCTGAGACTGACCTTCAACCCATCACAGATTATATCTAGGAACATTCTGCTAAGCCCAATCCAGACTATTTTGGCTTGACTAAAGGGAAAAATGTGATTTATCTCCACTTGGAAAGTTTCCAGCAATTCCTACTTGACTATAAACTCAACATAGATGGAACTAAGCATGAAGTCACTCCTTTCCTAAATTCACTCTACCATTCGCAATCAACTCTAGCCTTTTCGAATATCTTTAACCAAGTCAAGGCTGGTAAGATCTCAGACGCAGAAACCATGCTAGAAACCGGCTTGTTTAGACTTGACCAAGGTTCCTTTATGGTCAACTATGGAGGTACTAATACCCAGCAGGCAGCGCCTTTTATCCTAACAAAAAATGGCTACCAATCAAGTGCTGTCTTTCACGGTAATATCGGGACCTTCTGGAACCGAAATACGACCTACAAACAATGGGGTTACCAATGCTTCTTTGATGCTTCCTACTTCACCAAGCAAGACAGTAGCAATTCTTTCCAATATGGTTTAAATGATAAAATCATGATGAAAGATTCTATTCAGTATCTGGAGCACTTGCAGCAGCCTTTTATGGTAGTCATGCCTGACTATGAAAAAGGACAAATTATCAATACCTACGGTGGGCAAATCGATATCTTACCGACTCTCGAACACATACTTGGTATCGAATCCAGTTCCTTCCTTCAAGTTGGACAAGACCTTCTGTCTCCAGACCATCAAGAAATCGTCGCCTTTCGAACTGCCAATTCCTTCGTCACACCTAAATACACCAGTTATGACGGACGAACCTACTATACTGAGAGCGGTATTGAAATCAATAATCTTGATGAACAAGCTCAGACTGAACTAGAAAATATCCGTCAAGCAGCCAGCCAACAGCTGAAAATCAGCGACCATATTCAAACTGGAGATTTGATACGTTTCTACCAAGCAGATCATCTTGGAAAAGTTGATACTGAAAGTATTTCTTACCTCAATTCCTTACCAATTCTGCAAAAGATTGAGCAGGAAAAAGGTAGTCAATCAACCAGTCTCTTTAGCCAACAACAAGGTAAGACCAGTACTGACCTTTTCAAGCACCAAGTTACCAAGAACTCCACCCAGATTCGGCCGAAACCGAATCAAAATCACAATAAAAGATGCTCTTCCGTCTTGGAGGAGCATCTCTTTTTATCAAATAAAATTCAACGAAAATCAAAGAGGAAACTAGCCTCAGGTTAACTGTGAGATTGTAGATAGGCTGTATCAGCAATATATGTCTGTCAAGTTTAGTAACAAAGATAGTAGAAGAAATATGAGAATATAAATCAGCTTCAGCAGGTATCTGGAAAATTTGATTTTATAGAGAAGCCTTTTGTTACAAACTAAATATACTATCAATAAATAATATTATAGAAGCAACAATAATTAAAATTTCACCTATTTGCATCATTCTATTTCGAACTTTAAATATATGTTCTATCAAAAATACTTCGATCACACACATTATAGGAATTAAAGTTTTTGAAATTGAAAAATATCCAAATAAATAAACTATAAACAGCAATAATAGAACTATATTATATTTCTTATTCAAAACATTCCTCCCTATATTTTTTTTGATTAGCAATCTTAATAATTTACAACTACATTATAACAAACTATGAAAGCCTTGTTAACAAATATTGCCATTCTTTTAAATTTTTTTGTGATTCGAATGTGATAAGCTACTTCGATATTGATTATAGATGATTTTTCGTTTATACTTAGAGGTAAACACAATGTGATAGAAAAGTGCCACTTTGTGTGCGATAAACTATGAGCCTTTTGTGCCATATTTTTCTCCTTTCGCTTTACAATTGGCTTGAACACCTTTATTGTATCGCGTTTGGAGTTTTTTTGGTATAACCTTCGACGCACACCCGCATAGCGGGTGGTTTTTTTGTCTCGCACCTAATTGAGCGAGACGGACTGCAAATCACATAATTAAAAAAGTTGGAGCTCAGCACTCCAACAATTGCTATTAAAATGTTTGGCGTTTTGCTTTACGATCTGCACGACCTCGAGCGCGATTTTCAGCACGCTTGGTTTTACGGCGCTTTTCATCAACCGCCCATTGAATCTTCTTCTTATAGCCCGGTTTGACTTTTTTCTTTTTCTTTTTAACCAAACCAATCATTTCGATATCAAGTTTATCTTGTTTTTTCTCACGGTTGGCACGACGATCACGGTCATAGGTATCTTGAAATTCCCCGTCTTTGACCATCTTAGGAGTAAACTTGATTCCCAATTTCTCCAACTCACGGATATCCGAGTCATCGCTTGGCTGATAAAGGGTAATAGCTGTACCTGGTAGACCGTTTCGTCCAGTTCGACCAACACGGTGCACAAAGAAAGATAAGTCTTGCGGAATGGCGTCATTGATGACATGACTAACACCTTCAATGTCAATTCCACGCGCTGCCAAATCTGTTGCGACAATGTACTCAAAATCTAGATTTTTCACCTGATTCATGATTCGCTTACGTTCACGAGGGGCAATATCTCCATGAATCTTCGCTACCTTCAATCCTTGAGCAGTCAGATATGAATGCAATTCATCAGCACGTGTTTTAGTGTTAACAAAAATCATTGCCAAATAAGGTTGCATCAACTGAGTCAATTGATAAATTTGAGCATTCTTATCACGTCCCTTAGTAGAAATCAACCAATTATCAATAGTGTCAGAAATGACCGTTTTGGTCTTGATTTTCTCCATAACAGGATTTGACAAGTATTTTTTCAAGAATGGTTGTAGTTTTTGTGGGATAGTCGCTGAGAAGACCATGAATTGCAAGTCTTTTGGAAGGCTGCCAGCAATCTTATCAACAGTTTCCAAGAATCCCATATCCAAGGTCATGTCTGCCTCATCGACCACAAAGGTCTTAGCCTTGTGAATAGCCAAATCACCAGATTTAACCAAGTCGTAGATACGGCCTGGTGTTCCAATAACAATATGAGGCTGGTTGCTTGCCAATTTCTCAATTTGGCGAGCCTTATCCGTCCCCCCCACACAATTAACCACACGAACTTCTACGTCTGAGTGGGCAGCAATCTGACGGGCTGCTTGGTAAATTTGAGTAGCCAACTCACGACTCGGTGCAGTAATCACTGCCTGTACACTATCACTAGCTTCATCTAATTGCTGGAAAATCGGTAACAAGAAAGTATGAGTCTTACCTGAACCTGTTTTTGATTCTCCTACTAGGTCACGACCTGCCAAAACAATCGGAATCAACTTATCTTGCACCTCTGTTGGAGTTGTAAATTTTAACTCCTCTAAGGCTTCTCTAATATAGTTTTTAAATTGAAATTTCGTAAATGACATAATATCCTCGATTCTATCTATCTTATCAATTATACCATATTTTATTCCATTACAGTAGTCTCACTTATTTGTCTATTTCCAGTAGCTTCTCTAGTTAGAAAAAGGATGGAATGTTATAATCCCAACCTCTTTTCAGTCACTATTTCCAGTTTAAAATAGCATTCAAGCCATAGTGATCACTCACTTGCGGACTCTTGTTGCCATCAAATACCACATGTAAATTTTCCACCGCTAACTCTTTGGTAGTAAAAACATAGTCGATTCGAAGGGGTTCTGTGTTCCCCTTCCAGCCATCAATTTCTGGTGGAACAGTATAGCTACCACTTTTCTCTTGAGCAACTTCAAATGCGTCTTGTAAGCCTAATGGACTAGCTAAAATAGCTTGGTATCCTTCCTGACCAGCTGGGTTGTTGAAATCCCCAGCAAGCAAAAGTGGCTTGTTCAATTCTTTCAATACAGCCTCAAATCGTGCCCATTCTTCTTGGAAACCTTTATCCCACCAAGAAAGGTGGACACTGGCAACCGCAAGCTCTTTACCTTCAACTACTGTTTCTGCTAAAGCAACTCGACGAGTGTGATAATCTGTTGGATCATCCACATCTGAAACCAAAATTTCTCTTGCTTCAATAGGTGTTTTAGACAAGATAGCCACACCTTCATGATAGCGGTCATAACCGATATGGTTATAGGCCCAAGTCCAGTAGTAATTTTTCCCTTGCTCTGATAACTTCTCAACCAAAAGTCTAACATAGTGATCTTGGTGAATAGGCTCAGCTGCTGGCAAAGCTTGATAGAGATCATTAACCTCCACCTCTTGCGAGGTGATCTCCTGATTGATTTCTTGGAAACAAATCAAATCATAGTCTTTATCAAGAATATCTTCAAGCAAGAACTGGAATTTTTCCTCAGCTTCTTTTTCCATCCAGCTATGAGTATTGAGTGTTAAAAATTTCATGCTTTTCTCCTAAAACAAGAGGTTGGAAAACAGCTTCCAACCTCAAGTATATTACAATTCTACTTTAGCAACTGCTGTTTTAGCTGCAAGAGAACCTGTTTGTTCTAATTTAACTGATTTAATAGCTTCAGCATTTGTGAAGACAACTACTGTAGAAGTTTCACGACCTGCTGCACGGATAGCATCCAAGTCAGCTGTGACAAGAAGGTCACCTGCTGCAACTTTTTGTCCTTCAGCTACATGAACTGTAAATGGTTTTCCTTCAAGACTTACTGTGTCCAAACCAATGTGAACAAGTACTTCAAGACCTGCTTCAGTCACAAGACCAAGAGCATGTTTTGTAGGGAAGATGCTTGATACAGTACCTGAAACTGGAGATACAATGTTTCCATTTGCAGGTTCTACAGCAAATCCATCACCCATCATTTTTTGAGCAAATACTGGATCTTTTACTTGTTCCAAGGCAACAACTTGACCGTCAGCTACTGAGTAAACTTCCTCAGTAAGACCTTTGAATTGAACAGTATTTTGTTGCGTTTCTGTCATTTGACTTGGAAGAGTTTCAGGAATGATTTCACCTGAATCAAGAATATCTTGG
Source organism: Streptococcus mitis (assembly GCA_963515655.1). GTDB lineage: Bacteria > Bacillota > Bacilli > Lactobacillales > Streptococcaceae > Streptococcus > Streptococcus mitis_DP. The sequence continues at coordinate 10,959 of CAUPZW010000018.1, read as the reverse complement.
ATATCAGATTTCAATACGTCTGCTTTTGGACCGTAGATAGCTTGAACTCCTTGTCCTTTCATGACAAGACCCATAGCTCCTTCTGCTTTCCATTGTTCTGCATCACCGACTTTGTCTGCGTCTTTAACAGTTACACGAAGACGAGTCATACATGCATCCACATCAACGATGTTTGCACGTCCACCAAGAAGGTTGATAATGTTTACAGCTTGAGAACCTGCTGCAACTTTCACTGCGCTGCTAGCTTCTTCTGAACCTTCAGCAGTTTCGTAGTTTCCGTTACGTCCTGGGGTTGCGTAGTTGAATTTTTGAATCATGAAGTTTGCGATGAAGTACATGATTACAGCAAAGAGAACGGTTACCCAAATGAAGTTAATGATATCCATACCGATACCAGCACTGATTGCAATAGGTGTACGAGTCAAGAACTCGATTGAACCGAATGAGTGCATACGTAGGTTTACAACGTCAGCCATAGCGAAGGCAGCACCTTGAACAAGTGAGTAAACAAGATACATAGGTGTTGCTACAAACATGAACATGTATTCGATTGGTTCAGTAACCCCTGTCAAGAATGTTGCAAGAGCTGTCGCAATCATCATACCTTTATATTGATGTTTCTTATCAGCATCGACATTACGGTAGATAGCCACGATCACACCCATCAAGATACCGAATGAACCGATCATTTGTCCAACTTTGAAACGAGCTGGGTGAACAGTATCTAACAATTGTTGGTAGTGACTTGCATCTGTACCTTTAAGGTTAACAAGGTCTGTTACCCATGCAAGCCATAGTGGATCTTGACCAAATACTTGACTACCTTTAGCTGCACCAGTTAAGACCTCATAAGTACCACCAAGAGCTGTGTAGTTCATTGGGATAGTCAACATGTGGTGAAGACCAAATGGCAAGAGCAAACGTTCCAATGTACCATACAAGAATGGTGCAAGGATTGGAGCAGTTTCTTGTGAGTTAGCAATCCAGATACCAAAGCTATTGATACCAGTTTGCACAAGTGGCCAGAAAGCTGAAAGTACAATTGCAGCAATTATTGAACGAAGAATAACTACAAATGGTACAAAACGTTTTCCGTTAAAGAATGAAAGTGCATCAGGAAGCTTACGGAAGTTATAGTATTTATTGTAAGCAGTTGCTCCAATAAAACCAGAAATAATCCCTACGAAGACACCCATGTTAAGCGCTGGGGCTTCCATAACACTAATGAAGTAATCAGCAACTTTGATTGATCCACCAAAGAGAGTTGTTACCATAGCTTCAGGATTTTTCAACATATCGCCTGATACGCCAAAGATTGTACCAGTGATACGGTTGATTAGGATAAAGGCAAGACCTGCCGCAAACGCACCACCAGCGCGTTCCTTAGCCCAGCTTCCTCCAATAGCGAGGGCGAACAAGATATGAAGGTTAACGATAACTCCCCAACCGATTTGCTCTAGTACACCACCAGTAATGACCAGTGGAGCAAAGTTAGGGTTAATCATCACAAGCGACTTACCGATTGAAATCATCAAACCAGCAGCCGGCATAACGGCGATAACCACCATCAAAGCCTTACCGAATTTTTGCCAAAATTCGAAAGACAAGACATTTTTGAATGTATCTTTCATCATTCAAATCTCCTTTATTTTTATTTAGGCAAACGTTTTACGAAAACGTTTGCACTTAACTATGTATTAATTATACCACTTTAATTTTTTTTGTAAAGGCTTTTATAGAAAAAAGTAGACTTTTTTCTAAAATTTTTGTAGTAAAAGAGGAGATATTAAAATCTCCTCAAATATACATCTATTCAAATTTAAATTTTTAAGAATCGGCGCATTGAAATTCCTGATCCAATTGAACCAATAAAAATTCCAATAACAAACAAGAGGACAATCATCAGTGGACTAAATACTTCTGGTGAAATCATAGAAAGATTTTGACCTACTAATGACTTATTAACCGATTGGTAAACCATTTGATAAACAACGAATACTAAAGCTGATGGAATTGTTGCTCCAAGTAATCCGATGAAAGCACCCTCAAGGAGGAATGGTCCTCGGATATAGCTATTCTTAGCACCAACTAAGCGCATAATTTGAATTTCGCGACTGCGAGAAATAATGGTAATACGAATGGTATTAGAAATCAAGAAGACTGCAATGAAAATCAAGAGGCCTGCTATGACTAATCCCCAAACACGAATGAAGGAAGCAAGTTGGAACAGACGTTGTGTGTTGGCTCCACCATCTTGGACTTCTGACACACCTTCAATTTTCTTAGCTTCTTCAGCTACTTTTTGAACATCGCTTGGTGTATTTGTATCAACGATATAGGCATCATAGAGAGGATTAGCGTCACCTTCAAAGATTTTCCAGTTGTCCCCCATTGTCTCGGTCAACTTTTCATATTGTTCTTCTTTACTTGAAAAAGTAACACTCTTAACTGTAGACATCCCCTTCAAGGCATTGTATACCTTGTGGTAGTCATTATTGGTAACAGTTTGACCTTCTTTTTCAATAGTCTCACTATTATCAGCGACATCCTTACGAATGTAAACCATTACTCGGACATTATTTTCAATATCTGTAGCCAGTTTCGCTGTATTGAAAATAACAGAAGCAAATATGGCAACCAAGGTTAACGTAATCATGACTGAGCTGACAGCAGCCACTGTCATCCAACCATTTCGTTTCAAACTTTTTAGTGATTCAAATAAATGGCGAAAAAATCTACTAATCATCGTATCCATACTCTCCTTTTGATTCGTCACGAACGACACGACCATTTTCAATGGCAATGACACGGTGGCGCAAGGTATTTACAATCTGGCTATTATGAGTCGCCATTAAAATAGTTGTCCCTTGTAGGTTAATCCGTTCCAAAAGATTCATAATTTCCCATGAATTATCCGGATCCAAGTTTCCTGTTGGTTCATCAGCTATCAATACTTTTGGATTGTTTACAATAGCACGCGCAATCGCAATTCGCTGTTGTTCTCCACCTGAGAGCTCATTTGGAAAAGAACGAACCTTGTGCTTCAACCCAACCAAGTCCAAAACTTCCATCACCCGTTTTTTGATATTACGGCGATTTTCTCCAATTACTTCCATAGCATAAGCAATATTTTCATAGACAGTTTTCTTTGGCAACAGTTTATAATCCTGGAAGACAACCCCAATACTACGACGTAGAAGCGGAACATCTTTCTTTTTAATCTTAACCAGATTAAAACCAGCAACTGATAGGCTTCCTTTATCGATTTTTACTTCACGATACAGAGAACGAATAAAAGTTGACTTCCCTGCTCCTGAAGGTCCTACGATGTAAGCAAATTCCCCTGGATCAACGCTGACCGAAACACCTCGTAGAGCAGTCGTTCCATTGTCGTATTTTTTGACGACATCTCTCATTTCAATAATTGACATGTGAGTTCCTTTCTATCTTAGCTGATGCGCCACTTGAGATAGGCATCAATAAAACCATCTAGGTCTCCATCCATAACCTTATCTACTTGTGCAACTTCAAAGCTAGTTCGGTGATCTTTTACCATAGTATATGGCGTGAAAACATAAGAACGGATTTGGCTTCCCCATGTGATTTCTTTTTTCTCACCCTTGAGGGAATCTACCTCCGCAGCTTTCTTTTCTTGCTCCATTTGATAGAGCTTAGCCTGCAACATCTTCATGGCACGATCTCTATTTCCATACTGGGTACGATCGACCGTTGATTGGACGACAGTTCCCGTAGGAATGTGTGTCAAACGCACACCTGTTGAAACCTTATTGACGTTCTGTCCACCAGCACCACCTGAACGGAAGGTATCCATTTTGATATCATCTTCACGAATCTCCACTTCGATGGTATCATCCAACTCAGGCATCACTTCTACAGATGTAAAAGATGTATGGCGACGTTTGGCAGAGTCAAATGGTGAGATACGAACCAAACGGTGAACACCCATTTCTGACTTGAGGAGACCATAGGCATTAGGCCCTTCAAAGGACAAGGTCACCGACTTAATACCTGCTTCATCACCAGCCTGGTAGTCCAAGACTTCCACTTTAAAGCCTTTGGCATTTCCATAGCGAGTGTACATACGAAGCAACATATCACCCCAGTCTTGCGCCTCAGTACCACCAGAACCTGGATGGATTTCCAAGATGGCATTATTATGGTCATAAGGTTCTGACAAGAGTAGAGTCATCTCATAGCTGGTCATCATCTTATCAAGTTCTGACAACTGCGTTACCAGTTCTTCTTGAACCGACTCGTCTTCTGCTAAAAAGTCCAATAAAATTTCGACTTCATCCTGCAACTCTTCCATTTTGTGGAAAGTGTTATAGGTGTTTTTTAATTCATTTAATTCTTGCGACGTTTTTTGGGCCGCGATATTATCGTTCCAAAAATCAGGTTCTGTCATCTTGTTTTCCAAGATGGCAATCTCTTCCTCTAGACCCTCTAGGTCAAAGAGACCCCCTGAAAGAAGCTAATTTTTCACGATTTGCGTCAATTTTCTGACGAATTACTGAAATGTCCATAAATACTCCTTTTTTGTATCGTTTTATTATACCATATTCTATCATTTCTTTCCATCTTTTGCTCTAATCTCCCTTTCATGAAAAAAGAAGCCTTTCGGCTTCCATGCTTACAAAATTTTAGCAGAAGTACGACTAATCTCTTCTACTTGAATATTTTCAGCTTCAAATTTTTGCTTTAAGGCTGTCAAATCAACTGATCCATCGATTTGAACTTCGATAATCACCTTACCATCCTTGCGTGGAATATTTACGGTATGGGAGATATTCAAATTTTCTTCTACAATCAAAGAAACAATCTTTCCGAGAACACCAACTTCATCTTCTGTAACAAAGCGCACTCGAATTCCTTCTTCACCATAACCAGCAATTTCAAGAAAGGCTTGGAAAACATCACGGTCAGTAATAACTCCGTATACTTGATGGTTATCTACTACAGGAAGAATACCAATCTTGTTTTTCAGCATCAGATAAGTTGCATCTTCTAGACTAGCATAACCTGAAACAGTGACAACATCACGAATCATGACATCTTTTACTTTGGTCTTATTCAGAAGATAGTTCATCTCATAGATAGAAAGACTTGTGGCTTTTGATGGACTAGCTTGAGCAATGGTTCCCTCAGTTACCAAACCAACCAATTGATCATTTTCGATAACAGGCAAGCGGTGCAACCCTTGCTCTCTCATCAAATCTGCTGCATGAGATACTGTTGTATCTGGACTAATATACACTACCTTGCGGGTCATAAAATCTTTAACTGCCATGAGACTTCTCCTTTTCTATTCTTATCCCTATTATACAATCTTTTTGTAAATCTATCAAACGCTTACATTTCTTTTTCAAAATTCAGAAAAGTATGAATAAGCTAGCAAAAAGAGCTCTAAAATCGAGCTCTATGAATGAAGGTAAGATACCTTTCATTCGATTTTTTAATTATTAGAAATTAAGCTTTTAATGTAGATGCAGATTTGTTTGCAATCTCAATCTACCGACTAAAAAGGTCCCCCGGACCTTTTTAGCCACCTAGATATGCTTTTCTGACTTCTTCTGATGAGGCGAGTTCTTTTCCTGTTCCGGATAGGACGATTTTTCCTGTTTCCAGTACATAGCCTCGGTCAGAGATTGCGAGTGCTTTATTGGCATTTTGTTCAATCAAGAGGACGGTTGTTCCTTGTTTCTGGATATCTTGAATGATATCAAAAATTTCTTGGATAAAGATTGGGGCAAGTCCCATTGATGGCTCATCTAAAAGAAGAAGTTTAGGTGTTGACATAAGGGCGCGTCCCATGGCAAGCATTTGTTGTTCCCCTCCTGAAAGAGTGGCTGCATCTTGGTTCTTCCGTTCTTCAAGACGAGGAAAGCGTGAGAAAACCTTCTTCAAGTTAGCTTGATTTTCATCACGATTTTTCTTTAAGAAAGCTCCCATTTCAAGATTTTCCATAACAGTCAAGCCAGGGAAGACGTGGCGTCCTTCTGGTACTTGTGAAAGACCACCTGCCACGATTTTCTGAGCTGGCATTTTTTGAATTTCTTGACCTAAAAATTCAATTTTTCCTGAACTCGGTCTAACCAAACCAGACAAGGTACGGAGAATAGTTGTCTTACCAGCACCATTGGCACCGATAAGGGAAACAACTTCTCCTTCATTAACTTCAAAGCTTACATCACGGACTGCTTGGATCATACCGTAATGTACAGAAAGATTTTCAACTTTTAACATAGACATTAGGCTTCACCTCCTAGATAAGCTTCGATAACGCGTTTATTGGTCTTAATTTCGTCTGGAGTTCCTTGAGCAATCAAACGACCATATTCAAGTACGTAGATGCGTTCTGTTACTTCCATGACCAGATTCATATCGTGTTCAATCAACATGATTGTAATTTTAAATTCATCTTTGATACGACGAATTAACTCAGTCAATTCCGCTGTTTCCTGTGGGTTCATACCTGCTGCTGGTTCATCTAAAAAGAGAATTTTAGGCTCCGTAGCAAGGGCACGAACAATTTCCAAACGACGTTGTTGTCCGTAGGCGAGGTTTTTAGCAAGAGTCTCTGCATCACCATCTAAATCAAAAATTTTCAGTAATTCCAAAGCTTTAGCCTTTAATTCCTTTTCACTATTGTAAAAAGCTGGTAAGCGTAAGAAACTAGCAAAAACATGTTGTTTGTGATGGTTGCCAAAAGCAATCAAAACATTGTCCAAAACTGTTAAATCTTTAAAGAGACGGATATTTTGGAAAGTACGTCCAAGTCCTAAGGAGGCAATCTTATAAGGTGACTTCCCATTTAAAAGGTGACCATCAAGGGTAACTGTTCCCTCACTTGGTTCATAAACACCGGTCAAGAGGTTGAAAAGAGTGGTTTTACCAGCTCCGTTTGGACCAATTAGTCCAACCAATTCCCCTTCGTTCAATTCAAGAGTCACATCTCCAACAGCTGTTAGACCGCCAAAATGTTTGGTTAACTGTTTTACTTCAAGTAATGCCATTAGTTTTGTTCCTCCTTCTTAGATTTTTTAAAGAAACGTGATAGACTCAATTCCCATGTTCCAAGGAGTCCACCTGGTCTGAAAATCATTACCAATACCAAGGCCAAAGCGTAGATAATCATACGAACGCTAGCAACATCTTGGAGAAGCATATTCAAAATTCCAAGAACAATAGCTGAAACGATGGCACCTGTAATGGAACCAAGTCCACCAAATACAACAATGATCAAAACGTTGATTGAGTTAATGAAAGTGTAATCTTTCGGTACAACTGAACCGATAAATCCTGCCTGAAGTGACCCTGCAATACTTGCAGTAATAGCACCAAAGACAAAGGCGATGATTTTAATTTTAGTCGTATTAACCCCAACTGACTCAGCAGCAATCTCGTCCTCACGAACAGATAGGGTTGAACGACCAATCGGGCTACGCAAGAAGTTCAAGGTTGCAATGGTTGTAATCACGACAAAGAAGTATACCATTTGCCAATTTGTAAAGTTAGGAATTCCCAAGATACCTGCCGCACCATTTGTAATGCTTCCACCATTGATGATAAAGATACGGATAATTTCAGAAACACCTAGAGTCGCTACCGCAAGATAGTCCCCCTTCAAGCGCAAGGTTGGAATTCCGACAAGTAAGGCAACTGCTCCTGAAATCAAAGCACCTACAAGCATAGCTCCAAAAAAGGCACCGTAGGTTGGTGATTTAGAACCAATAATAGCAGCGGCATAGGCACCAATCGCCATGAAACCAGCATGTCCAAGTGAAAATTGTCCTGAAAAACCAACGATTAAGTTAAGGCCAACAGCCAAAATAATATTAATTCCAATTTGTTGTAAAATCTGTACATAGAATAGATTGAGTACTCCGACTGAGACCAGTACACTAATCAAGCCATAGCCAGCTAACAAAAGGAGTAACCATAGAATATTAACTTTTAAATTTTCTTTCATCGTTTACACCTTCTCTTTCACATTTTTACCAAGGATACCAGCTGGGCGGACAATCAAGATCAACAACAAGATTCCATAAACAATGGCATCACGGAAGTCTGACATTCCAAAGGCTGTCGCAAAAGTTTCCAATAGACCAATCACAAAACCACCAAGAGCCGCACCAGGAATAATTCCAATACCACCAAGTACTGCGGCAACGAATGACTTAAGACCTGGAGTAACCCCCATCAAAGGCTCAAGAGAGTTATAATAAAGAGCAATCAGAACACCAGCCGCACCCGCAAGAGCAGAACCCAAAGCAAAGGTAAAGCTGATAGTACGGTTTACATTGATCCCCATCAATTGCGCCGCATCGCTATCTACAGATACTGCACGCATGGCTTTCCCCATCTTTGTCTTTTGAACAATAACTTGTAACAAAATCATCAAAATCAAGGAAATAGCCAAAATCATTAACTGCACGTTTGTTAGGCTAACTGGTCCCAAATCATAGCGAACTGTTTGAATCGCTTGAGGGAAGGCACGGGTATTGGCACCAACCAGATAGACCATTCCATACTCAAGTAGGAAGGAAACCCCAATAGCTGTGATCAAAACAGCAATACGAGTAGAGTGGCGTAAAGGTCGGTAAGCAAGGAACTCAATCACAACACCAAGAATGGCTGTCGCTATCATCGCTACAATAAGCGCTACAAAGAAATTCATTTGAAAAGAATTAATCAAGAAATAACCGATAAAGGCTCCCATCATATAAATATCACCGTGGGCAAAGTTGATGAGCTTGATAATTCCGTAAACCATGGTATATCCTAGGGCTAACAGCGCGTAAACACTACCTAGAATCAAACCATTTACTAGTTGTTGGAGCATAAAATTCACTCTTTCTATTTATAATTTTGAGGGTTTTCCCCTCACTTTTTGATAGATTCTTATACTCAATGAAAATCAAAGAGCAAACTAGAAAACTAGCCGCAGGTTGCTCAAAGCACTGCTTTGAGGTTGTAGATAAGACTGACGAAGTCAGTCACGTATATAATCCAAGGCGACGTTGACGCGGTTTGAAGAGATTTTCGAAGAGTATTAAACATCGAAACAGGGAGTGAGTCCGAGGCTCATTCCCTATTTCAACATTTTTCTATTATGGTTTTACAACTTCTGCTGCTTCAACCTTACCATTGTTCATGGTCATCATGTAAGCAGTTTTAACTGTGTTGTGGTCTGCATCGAAACTTGTTTGACCAGTTACACCTTCAAAGTCTTTTGTTTTAGCAAGGTTGTCCTTAATCTCACCTGAGTTTTTAGCACCTTTTGCTGCGTTTGCTACAAGGTGAACTGAATCATAAGCCAAGGCTGCAAATGTTGAAGGATCTTCATTGTACTTAGCACGGTAAGCGTCAAGGAAGGCTTTTGCTTTAGCTGAAACTTCTACAGTAGTTGAGAAGCCTGAGATAAAGTAGATGTTTGATGCTTTTTCAGGAGTTGCTTGTTGTACAAACTCTTCACCGTTGAATCCATCACCACCAACGATTGGCTTGTCAATTCCCATACCACGCGCTTGGTTTACAATTTTACCAGCTTCAGTGTAGTAACCAGGAACAACAATGGCATCAAAGTCTTTCCCTTTCATTTTTGTAAGGGCTGCTTGGAAGTCTGTATCACCTGCTACGAAAGTTTCATCTGCAACGATTTCACCTTTGTAAGCTTCACGGAAGGCTTTGGCAATCCCTTTAGCATAGTCGCTGGCGTTGTCAGTGTATAGAACAACTTTCTTAGCGTTTAATTTATCAGAAACATAGTTTGAGATAATTTTTCCTTGGAAACTATCTTGGAAAGTTCCGATAAAGAGGTAATCTTGACCTTTAGTCAATCCATCTTGAGTCGCACTTGGCGAAATCAATGGAACACCTGCTTTTGTAGCGTTAGCTACCGCAGCTGCAGTTGCACCAGATGTCGCAGGACCTACGATTGCTGATACTTTAGATTGGGTTACAAGGTTAGTTGTTACTGAAGCAGCTTCTGCTGTTTCAGACTTGTTATCTTTATCGACTACTTCGATTTGTTTTCCGTCGATACCACCTGCTGCATTGATTTCATCAACAGCAAGTTGAGCACCTTTTTGTTCAGATGTCCCGTAGGCTGCTACGGCACCAGTTTCTTCAAAGTTAAATCCGATTTTGATTGTCTTTTCCTCTACTGAGTTACCAGCAGTGTTGACTGCTCCAGACTTCACTTCTCCACAGGCTGCAAGAAGTGCTACACTTGCAAGCGCCACAAACGATAGGGCAAATTTTTTCTTCATCTTTTTGTCTCCTTATTTCTTAAATAAATAGCATGTTAAGAATATACCGAATTATCAGAAAATTGTCAACACTTTTCTTGAACTTTTTCGATGATAACGTTTTCCTCTCGATAAAGATTGCCCACAAAGGGTGTTTCCAGCTCTTGAATATGACAAACTCTGACTTTTTTTATAAACTTTTCCTTGCTCAAGCGCCCGACCAATTGCTCCACTTCTTGAGTTGGAACATAAAGTTGTAAATAACGATGTTTCTTGGAATGATAGGTAATATCTCCATAATCCTGCAGTTTTTTTGCATCACGATTATAGTAAAGATAGATAATCAAGCCAGAACGATTGACTTTTTCAAACATGATAAATCCTCTTTCTAAGAAATTTCTCCTTATTATACCAAAAAAAGCAAACCCAGTCGAGTTTGCCTTCTTTAATCATTAGTTCAATGAATTGTTGGCCATGATTTCATCAATGAAGCCATATTCAAGTGTTTCTTGGGCACTCATCCAGTTATCACGTTCTGCATCTGCATGGACTTTTTCAATTGACTGACCTGAATTTTCAGCCAAGATTTTTTCCAAGGTATTACGAGTTTTAAGCAAGTGTTCTGCAGCAATCGCCATATCGGTTTGTTGGGTACCACCACCTGTACCACCCATTGGTTGGTGAATCA
>CAUPZW010000017.1:0-42258 GCA_963515655.1 Streptococcus mitis | reverse complement strand
ACTACAACAATGTCTTGAATTTCGTTCGTACCATCAATGATGACAAGGGGATGGCTATCGGGGCTCGTCACATCACTGTTTCTACGTCAGGTTTGGCCCATAAAATTCGTGATTTTGCTAATGAAGGGGTTCAGGTCAATCTTGCCGTTTCTCTTCACGCGCCTAACAATGAATTGCGCTCAAGCATCATGAAGATTAACCGTGCCTTTCCGATTGAAAAACTCTTTGCCGCTATTGAGTACTATATCGAAACAACCAATCGTCGTGTGACCTTTGAGTATATTATGCTCAATGAAGTCAATGACGGTGTAGAACAAGCCTTGGAATTGGCTGAATTGCTCAAGAACATCAAGAAATTGTCTTATGTAAACTTGATTCCTTACAATCCAGTTAGTGAGCATGACCAATATAGCCGTAGTCCTAAAGAGCGCGTCCTGGCCTTCTATGATACGCTTAAGAAAAAAGGGGTTAACTGTGTGGTTCGTCAAGAGCATGGTACTGATATTGATGCAGCTTGTGGACAATTGCGTTCTAATACAATGAAACGCGACCGCCAGAAAGCAGTCGCAGCAGTCAATCCTTAATGATGAAGAAAACTTATAATCATGTTTTGGTCTGGGGAGTTATTTTCTATAGCATTTGCATTGTCTACTTTTGCTTTACTCCTCAAGAACAATCTCCTGTAGGAGTTGAAACTCCAGGTATTCAGCATCTTGGACGCCTGGTTTTTCTTTTGACTCCTTTCAATTCTCTCTGGAAACTGGGCGAAGTGAGTGATGTAGGACAATTATCTTGGATTTTTTTACAAAATATCCTCAATGTCTTCTTGCTTTTTCCTTTGGTGTTCCAACTCCTTTATCTCCTTCCAAACTTGCGGAAAACAAAAAAAGTGCTACTTTTTAGTTTTCTAGTGAGTCTTGGAATTGAGTGTACGCAGTTAGTCTTGGACTTTTTCTTTGATTTTAATCGCGTCTTTGAGATTGATGATTTGTGGACCAATACCTTGGGTGGCTATTCGGCTTGGCTCCTCTATAAACAATTACATAAAAATAAGATAAGGAATTAAAATGAGTATTTTAGAAGTTAAAAATCTGAGTCACGGTTTTGGCGACCGTGCAATTTTTGAAGATGTGTCCTTCCGTCTCCTCAAGGGGGAACATATCGGCCTGGTCGGTGCTAATGGTGAAGGGAAATCAACCTTTATGAGCATTGTGACTGGTAAGATGTTACCAGATGAAGGGAAGGTTGAGTGGTCAAAGTATGTGACTGCTGGTTACTTGGATCAGCACTCTGTCTTGGAAGAAGGACAGTCGGTGCGTGATGTTCTCCGTACAGCCTTTGATGAGCTTTTCAAAGCAGAAGCCCGTATCAATGACCTCTATATGGAAATGGCTGAAGATGGAGCGGATGTTGATGCTCTTATGGAAGAAGTTGGTGAACTTCAAGACCGTCTGGAGAGTCGTGATTTTTATACCTTGGATGCTAAGATTGATGAAGTGGCGCGTGCCCTTGGTGTCATGGACTTTGGCATGGATACGGATGTAACTTCTTTGTCAGGTGGTCAAAGAACCAAGGTGCTTTTGGCTAAACTTCTCCTTGAAAAGCCTGATATCTTGCTTTTGGACGAGCCGACCAACTACTTGGATGCTGAGCACATTGACTGGCTTAAGCGCTATCTCCAAAACTATGAAAATGCCTTTGTCCTTATTTCGCACGATATTCCATTCCTCAATGATGTTATCAATATCGTCTATCATGTGGAAAATCAACAGCTGACGCGTTATTCTGGTGACTACTACCAGTTCCAAGAAGTCTATGCTATGAAGAAATCTCAACTGGAGGCGGCCTACGAACGTCAGCAAAAAGAAATTGCAGACCTCAAAGACTTCGTAGCTCGAAACAAAGCGCGTGTTGCAACACGAAACATGGCCATGTCTCGTCAGAAGAAATTGGATAAGATGGATATTATCGAACTGCAAAGTGAGAAACCAAAGCCATCATTTGATTTCAAACCGGCTCGTACACCAGGGCGCTTTATCTTCCAAGCCAAGGATTTGCAGATTGGTTATGACCGTCCACTTACCAAGCCTTTAAATCTTACCTTTGAACGTAATCAAAAGGTTGCTATTATCGGTGCCAATGGTATCGGGAAAACAACTCTCTTGAAGAGTCTCTTGGGAATTATCCCACCAATCGCTGGGGAAGTGGAACGTGGAGATTATCTAGAACTTGGCTACTTTGAACAAGAAGTAGAAGGCGGTAATCGCCAAACTCCTCTTGAAGCTGTCTGGAATGCCTTTCCAGCTCTCAACCAAGCAGAAGTTCGTGCAGCTCTTGCCCGTTGTGGTTTGACAACCAAGCATATTGAAAGCCAAATTCAGGTCTTGTCAGGTGGGGAACAAGCCAAGGTTCGTTTCTGTCTCTTGATGAATCGTGAAAACAATGTTTTAGTGCTGGACGAGCCGACCAACCACTTGGATGTGGATGCCAAGGATGAACTCAAACGCGCTCTCAAAGAATACAAGGGGTCTATCCTTATGGTCTGTCACGAACCAGACTTTTATGAAGGCTGGATGGACCAAATATGGGATTTTAATAATTTAACTTAAGAATGAGAGTAAAAGAAATACAGTACCGAATGTGGATACTGTATTTTTTTGGTTTTTAAGATTTAAAATCGTAGTCTTTTACTACTTCGATGCTATCTATTGTGATAGCAGTAGTTGGCTTGTCTTTTTCATCTTTTTCGGCTTTAGCAATCTTATCTACAACATCCATACCGTCAATCACTTGACCAAAGACTGGGTGTTTGCCATCTAGACTAGGATTTCCACCTTCTTTGTAGGCTTCGATGATTTTCTTTGGATACTTGCTTTTAGGGAGTTTAGCAGAGGTATCTGTAGAGTTTTGGTTGATGAAGAACTGGCTGCCATTGGTGTTTGGTTGACCAGTATTAGCCATAGCAAGAGCACCACGGATGTTATAGAGATAAGGAGTAATCTCGTTCTTGAAACCAGTTCCCTTGTCTTTAGTCTTATCCTTGTCATGCCAGATGGACTGACCACCTGTACCGTCCCCTTTTGGATCTCCAGTTTGAACCATAAAGCCATCGATGACACGGTGGAAGGTAATACCGTTATAGTAGCCTTCTTTAGCATGAGTGAGGAAGTTTTCAACCGCTAGAGGAGCGAGTTTAGGGAAGAGTTTAATGCGAATATCTCCTTGACTTGTGTGTAGAATCACTTCAGCCTCGTCTTCAGCAACTTCTTTAGATAGTTGTGGGAAATTGGCGTTTTCGTTTGTTAAAGCATCGCTTAACTCCTTGGCAGATTGGGCTGCTGCTTTGGAACTTTCTTCAGCAGCAAGACTGGAATCAACATAGTCATCACCACGCAAACTACGTTGGATGTTGCCACATCCAGCTAGGGCTACAGTGGATAGTAAAAGAAGGGTTGCTAGTTTTTTCATTCTATTCCTCTCAAAAATTCATTTCTACCATTGTACCCTAAAAGGAAGGGGATTTCAAATATTAGTGACAAGGTAGTTTAAGAGAAAGTCAACCAAAAAGTCGCTTGATTAGGGACATCAATGCCATAAGTATACTCAAAGTATTTTGGGAACCAGATCTTAAGAGAGCTCGTAAAGCATCACAATTAGTAAACGTTAATTCGAAAGAATTACTATATTTTAAAAGAGCACATTTTCAATGGATTTTTTCTTTTGGCTTTACTTCCTAATTAATCAGTGAACTTAATACTAGGTCTCGAAAAGAATTATGCTTCCTCTTTCTGTCTGAGTTCAAAGAGGTCTTCTACTTTCAGATTAAAAACTTGAGCAATTTTAAGAGCCATTTCTAGTGAAGGATTGTAACGGTTATTTTCCAAGTGCAGAATTGTCTCGCGTCGCATGCCGATGAGGTCGGCTAACTCCTGCTGGGTCATGCCTGTGGACTCACGAACAGATTTGAGATTAGTAATAATCTTGCTTTCTTTGGCCATGCTTATCCTCTCCGTTCCAAGATAAAATAGACAACCGCAAATATGAAAATCAAGGCAGCTATGCTAATAAAGATCTGGCCCATGTAAAGCGTGAGAGACCCTATATATCCAATGCTAACTGCTAGAATCATCAGTGCGCCTAGTATAAAAACAAACATCAAGCTAGCTGCCTTGGCTAAATTAGTATAAAAGCGTTCGTCCGGAGTTTCCTTGACATTTTTAAAACAGAAAAAGCCAAATACAATCACTTCAATAACGAGGCCAATCCCCAAAATCCATTCTCTAATACCAGAACTTTCGCTTGGGGTCGCAACCCAAATACCTACTGTATAAAAAATGCTTGCTGACAACACAAGTATCGTGTAAAGCTTAGCAGACAAGTCAAAAATAGTCTTTCCCTTATCTTTCTGAATCTTATGAGGCCGTGGTTTCGTATGTAGCCAGCTCCAAATGGCTATAATTTGACCTGACACTGAAATACCAGTAATAACTAACTTGGGTCCCCAACTAAGATTAGAACCAAATAAAACAATAAAATCAATAAAGAGAGCTACGGCAATCATTGCAATGAGGCCACGCATTTTTTGACTTTTTTTCATGATAGACTCCTTTTTTGTGTTATAAATATATAACACTTAAATTTTATGTTATAAATATATCACATTTAAATTTGGAAAGCAAGAATTTATGTGCCAAGGTGGCAATTATTTGAAAAAATTTTTTAATAAAAGCCCTCGCTAGTCAAACAACTAAAGAATTCTTTGAAGCAATGCATCGGATTTGGTTTGGATAGTTTCGTTAATAATATTTGATGATAAGGAATTTTTGGAAAATCTAGATACTGTATGAATCTCTACTTTTTTTCTTAGACTGTTATAAAGTCTGTCAGAATAAGCTTTGTAGGTATAGAAGTTAATTTTTACAGAGGTTAAGTAAGGATTTCAGTACACGTCAATAGATGTCAAAATACTGATTTTAAGCGATTTTTGATTTTTGGAAACTCATTATATCGCACTACAAATCAATAAAAACTCTACCTTTTACTCAACCCTTTTTAGATAAATATATCATCTGGATATTGAAGTTAAGCCCTGCTGTCATTGCGATGGCAGGGCTTTTTAATATTTGGTACACTAACTTCTTATCTATATTTTGGTGGATTTTAAGTTGACATCTACAAAGTTTAATGTTAGAATACATTCAAAAATATATTTGAATGAGGTGTTTTATGATTCAAAATGTTGTTACTTCAATAATCCTGTATTCTGGGACAGCCGTAGACTTACTTATTATCCTAATGTTATTTTTTGCCAAAAGAAAAAGCAGAAAAGACATCATTAACATCTATTTAGGACAATTTCTAGGCTCTGTTAGTCTAATATTGCTAAGTTTGCTTTTTGCATTTGTCTTAAATTATATTCCTAGTAAAGAGATTTTAGGTTTACTCGGTTTGATTCCAATTTTCCTAGGCCTCAAAGTTTTGCTTTTAGGAGATTCTGATGGAGAAGCTATTGCAAAAGATGGTTTGCGAAAAGACAATAAAAACCTGATTTTTCTAGTCGCTATGATTACTTTTGCAAGTTGTGGCGCTGACAATATTGGTGTCTTTGTCCCATATTTTATTACCTTAAATTTAGCGAATTTGATAGTGACTTTACTTACTTTTCTAGTCATGATTTATCTCTTGGTTTTTTCTGCCCAAAAATTAGCACAAGTCCCTTCTGTTGGAGAAATTTTGGAAAAATATAGCAGATGGTTTATTGCCGTTGTCTATTTAGGATTGGGGATATATATCCTGATTGAAAATAACAGTTTTGACATACTATGGACTATATTAGGCTAGGAGAAAATATTATGAAAAAAGATAGTATCTGCCAAGTGAATGTTATAAATCAACAAAATGTTACAACCGCAACGAACTACCTTGAAAAGGAAAAAGTCCAAAAATCACTTCGTATTTTATCAAAATTTACCGATAATAAACAGATAAATATCATCTTTTATCTCCTTGCTGTTGAAGAACTCTGTGTCTGTGATATAGCCTGTTTACTAAATCTCAGTATGGCATCTGCCTCCCACCATCTTCGTAAACTAGCCAATCAAAACATCTTGGACACTAGAAGAGAGGGGAAAATTATATATTATTTTATAAAAGATGAGGAAATCAGAGATTTTTTTAATCAACTAGGATAACAACTATTTTTACTACTTTTCCATGATTATAGGGGATTATATATGAAATTTTTTGATGAAAATTACTCACAAGAAATACATACTCGTATCAAATCTTTAAGAGAAAAATATAATTTAAAGCAAAGCTACCTAGGTAATGCAGGTCAAGTTAGCCAAGTTGAAAAGTAAAAGCGACAAGTTACCGCTTCAATATTGCTTTATTTGAATACTTAAACCGACTTGGACTATAAAGAAATTATTTTTAGAGATATTGCCAAGTTTGTTGAAAATCTGTTTTACCACTGCTTCAGCTCTATTATATTTAGAGATTTAGAAACTGTAAATAAAAGAATGAATTCTTTGTCGGATGATGACTTAATTTCTATACAATCTAGCTGTCTTAGACTTTCCAAGACATTCGCAAATTTCAATATTCAAAGAAAAAAATTTTTGATTTCTGATGAAACTGAAAAAATTATCCATAATGGCAAAAAGGTCATTAAAAAATCAAAAAAGATAAATCAATTTCAACAACAATGGACACATACGCCGAGTTAGCACCGCAAAGAAAGTTAGAATCTGTTAATCTTTATATCGATAAGATTGATGAACTAACGCAATAACTACTCTACCATTCACTCTACCTTTTATTATGTAGCATTCTAAAAACATTGATGTACCAACGTTTCTAACAGCTAAAATAGAAATTATTTAATCTTTTACAGACCTAAACTATTTCCCTATTTAGAATCTATTCATTCATATTTTATAAATTAATTAGTAGATATCATTCTTAAAATCCTTGATATTTCTCTTGGGAACAGGCTTTGGATTTAGGAGCCAGGTATCCAAATCACGTTCAGGTGAGATATAAGGTTTGACTCGGTGGTCTTTATAAAACGTTTCTAAAATAGTTTTCATGACATTCTCTTTCTGATTTTTCTTTAAAATTATAGTAAATTTCTAAA
This sequence comes from Streptococcus mitis, assembly GCA_963515655.1. Lineage (GTDB taxonomy): Bacteria > Bacillota > Bacilli > Lactobacillales > Streptococcaceae > Streptococcus > Streptococcus mitis_DP. The sequence goes on along the minus strand of CAUPZW010000017.1, from coordinate 35,120 downwards.
TGGTTTAAAAATTTTATAGTCTGTCAAGTTTTTTTCTTGACACCTGCTAGAAATCTGCTATAATAGAACATGTGCTAAATAGCTCAGCTATTTCACCGAAATAAAAAATAAGAAAAGAGACATTAAAAAATGGCAGTTAAAATCCGTTTGACTCGTATGGGTTCTAAGAAAAAACCTTTCTACCGTATCAACGTAGCAGATTCACGTTCACCACGTGACGGACGTTTCATCGAAACAGTTGGAACTTACAACCCACTTGTTGCTGAAAACCAAGTAACTTTGAAAGAAGACCGCGTTCTTGCATGGTTGGCTGATGGAGCTCAACCTTCAGATACAGTACGTAACATCCTTTCAAAAGAAGGTGTATTGAAAAAATTCCACGATTCTAAATTCTCAAAATAAGTTTAAAGTAGGTTGACAGATGGATACGATTGAAAATCTCATTATTGCGATTGTGAAACCCTTGATTTCACAACCAGATGCCTTAACTATCAAGATTGAAGATACACCAGAATTTTTGGAATATCATTTGGATCTTGATCAAAGTGATGTGGGTCGTGTAATCGGTCGTAAGGGTCGCACTATTTCTGCGATAAGAACGATTGTCTACTCTGTCCCAACTGAAGACAAAAAAGTAAGAATCGTTATTGACGAAAAATAAGAAGGGCGGGACGAATGTCTCGCTTTTTTTGCAAGGAGCAGGATATAAAGGATTTAACGTTTAGACAATTACAAGACTACCTACTCGAACTTTACCAGCAGTTTCGGACTGAGGGAGGTCTCTTTATGAAGTTAGTGGAGGAAGTCGGAGAAGTAGCTGAGGTTTTGAATGGCCGTTCTGGTAGAAAAGAGGGAGTTCAGGATTCTAACGAGGAACTAGCAAAAGAACTGGCTGATATCATTCACTATATCGTCGCAATAGCAGCTATTAATCATATTGACCTTACCAAGACTATCTTTGAGAAAGATAAAACTGCAGCCATTAAGTACCAACATGAACGAGATTTGGAAGGATTTTTGAAGGGGGACCTCTAAGACGATAAGAAATGATTTTTTACTAATAAAGAAGGTATTAGTAAATATAAGAAAGATAAAGCAAGGAAACTGGCAGTTTATATTATCAAAGTAAGGAATCTCCAAGAGGCAGATAAGTTAGAGCTTGTGAGACAAGAACGAGAAATGCAGATTAGACTCGTAGACTCCTTTTTACTCAATGAACTAGATAAACGGTGAAAGTAGGCATAAAAAACCAATCCTAGAAATAGCATCTAGGATTCTACTATGCTACAATGGAAAGACAGTCTCAAAGAATTCTAGTCAATCAATCTTGAGAATAGCTATTTTTAAAAGGAGTAACAGTCTATGAACGAGAAAACAAAAGCTTACCTAGCAGCCTTATCTTTTTCAGCAATCATTGGTTTTTCTTTTTTATTTATTAAGATTGCTTTAGGCTATGCCAGTCCTCTCACAAACTTAGCACATCGCTATACAATCGCAGCCTTAGTAATGGTCGTTCTTCATCAAACCAAACTTATCAAAGTGAGTTTAAGTAGAAAAGATATTCTTTCTATTCTTCCTATGAGTCTTTTCTATCCACTTCTCTTTTTTATTTTTCAATCCTTTGCCTTACAGTATATATCGTCTTCTGAAGCTGGAATTTTACAGGCTCTTGTCCCGATTTTTACGCTCCTTTTAGCATCGGCCTTTCTCAAGGAAAAGACAAGCTTGCTTCAAAAGTTCTTTTTATTTTTATCCGTAGTAGGAGTAGTTTTCATCTTCCTTAGTAAAGGAGCTAACTTTGGTACTGAGACTGCTAGCTTGGGCTTTCTCTTGATGTTGGGATCTGTTCTCGCCAATGCAATAAACAATATCCTCAGCAAGTCCAAAGGAGGACGCTATCGGGCTATGGATATGACAGCTGTTGTGATATTTGTTGGCTTCGTCACCTTTAATACGCTGAGTCTGATCTCGCACTATCTAGATGGCAACATATTAGCTTACTTTGTGCCGCTCGGACAGCTTCCTTATCTGCTTTCCGTGCTCTATTTGGGAATTCTAGCCTCTATCGTTACTGGTAGTCTCTCTATCTATGCTATTGTTCGACTTGGAGCATCAACCGTCAGTGTCTTTGGAAATCTTGGGACAGTTTTGACTATTGTAGCCGGAGCTCTTATCCTCCACGAACCAATTTATAGCTATCATATGATCGGAGCAACTTTGATTATTGCTGGAATTTTAGGCATGAATCTGATGAGAAAAAAGTAAAAGATTGCTTAGCAGTCTTTTTCTTAATCAATATTGTGCAGAAAATTCAAAATTTTTAATGAACTTAAGTTTAGAAAATGATGATTTTAATATAGCATGATAAAATAGATAAAAAGAATGACACTAGGATAAAGAGGAGAGAGTGTAATAATGAAGCAAAATGATATAGCTGAAGCTATTGCTTTTTATGAAAGAAAACACGAGATGTTAGAGCGCCACATTGTACCTGTCGTAGATTGTGATTTGGCTGTTTATCATCGTCCTGGAAGCTCAAGTAAGGGACACATTATTTTTTATCATGGAGCTTGTGGTCGTAGTCAGATGTGGGCTCACCAGTATGATGCCTTTGAAGGATTTGACCTCTACTTTGTCAATGTTAGAGGACAGGGTGAATCACCTATGAAAGTTGGTCTACCTGACTTAGAAGGTGCTGTTCAAGATGTAGATGCTATTTTGTCCTATTTCCAGTTGGATAAGGTGATATTGGTTGGTCATTCTTGGGGAGGAAATCCTCTTCAAGAGTACACCTATCGTCATCCAGAAAGAGTTCTAGCCTTGGTCATGGTAGATAGTTGGGGGCAGCATCGTTACCTATCAGATAAAGAGAGAAATCGCATAAAATATAGTTCTCTTATGTATAAAACGGTTCCTTGGAAGATGATTGCAGATAAGAACTCAAAAATGTGTACAGATAATCCTATCACAAGAGAATTAGTCAAGACGGCCATTATAGAAACTGGACGAGATGTTTTTTTGAATCTTGGAATCACAGGTTTTTTGGCTGTCCATGAGATAGAAGGTTATCATGGAAATCCTCCCATGCTATTAGTAAGAGGTGAAAACGATTTTCCCAAACACCTAAAGAAAATCTATGATGATATCATTGCTCTAAATCCCAATGCGCGTCAAGTAACGATTTCAGATAGCAAACACCAGCCTATGAATGACCATCCTGAAGAGTTTAATCAGCTTATTGGTGAATTTTTTGAAGAAGTAGTAGGCCCGTAAGATAGGATCTATCCAACTTGTGAAAATCCTTGGAACGTGATAAAATAAAGGATAAGGATTTTTAATAATTCATTATATAGAATGAGTGGATTTCTTTATGAAGAGGATTGAAGTATCTACAGAAATTGGTAGTCTCTCTGTTACTTATCAAAATCAAAAGAAAATGCTAGTTTGTTTAAGTGGCGCAGGTTTGCTACCAAGTTATGAAAATTTTTCACTTATACTTGAAAAACTTCCTCCTACAATTGGTTATTTGACAATTGATTTTCCGAACACAGGTAGAAGTCCGATTCATGACCAAGCTGGAAAAAATCTAGATAATCTTGCAGATGCGGTTTATGAAGTACTTGAAGAATTAGGGATTTCTGAATATATACTTTGTGCACATAGTTTGAGTGGAATTTTAGCTTGCAAATTACTCAATAAACCAATTAAGTGTCAGGCTTTAGTAGCAATTGAACCGACAACTAAAAACGTCATGTTTGCTGATTTTTCAGAAAATCCTTATCCAGAAATGGAAGATCAGATGAGGCTGATTGACGAGTGTGGTCCTGAACTTTATTTTAAGAACTTAACTCAAGAGACATTTAGCCCTGAAATTAATAAAGAAATCTGGGAATTAATGCAAGAAAAAGGCTCAGACTTGGAAAATCAAGATCTAGAATTTCAGATATCTGGAGAGATTACTGAGGAAGATTTTGAGAATTTATCGATAGAAGCTTATGCCCCTGTATTTATTTTTTGTCAGGCTTATAGAGAAAAAGAGTACAGAGAATCAGAATATTGGACTTCCAATACTAAACTCATTTTAGGAGGGAATCACCATTATTTACAATGGTCAGAATCAGAAAAAATTGCGACTATTATTCGAGAATTGTCAGAATAAGATGGATAGAAATAGACTACAGGAGACAAGATGAACTACTTTAATGTTGGGAAAATCGTCAATACGCAGGGGTTGCAGGGTGAGATGCGAGTCTTATCTGTGACAGATTTTGCAGAAGAACGGTTTAAAAAAGGAGCTGAGCTGGCCTTGTTTGATGAAAAGGATCAGTTTGTTCAAACAGTGACCATCGCTAGCCACCGTAAACAGAAGAACTTTGACATCATTAAATTCAAAGATATGTACCATATCAACGCTATTGAAAAATTCAAGGGGTACAGTCTCAAGGTCGCTGAGGAAGATTTGAATGACCTAGACGATGGTGAATTTTACTATCATGAGATTATCGGTTTGGAGGTCTATGAGGGAGATAACTTGATTGGAACCATCAAGGAAATCTTGCAACCAGGTGCCAACGATGTCTGGGTGGTCAAGCGAAAAGGCAAGCGTGACTTGCTCTTGCCTTATATCCCACCAGTGATTCTCAATGTTGATATTCCAAATAAACGGGTCGATGTGGAAATCTTAGAAGGGTTAGATGATGAAAATTGATATTTTAACCCTCTTTCCAGAGATGTTCTCTCCACTGGAGCACTCAATCGTTGGAAAGGCTCGTGAAAAAGGCCTCTTGGATATCCAGTATCATAATTTTCGAGAATACGCAGAAAAGGCTCGCCATGTAGACGATGAGCCCTACGGAGGCGGTCAGGGCATGTTGCTCCGAGCTCAACCCATTTTCGATGCCTTTGATGCTATTGAAAAGAAAAATCCTCGTGTCATTCTCCTCGATCCTGCTGGAAAGCAGTTTGATCAGGCCTATGCTGAGGATTTGGCCAAAGAAGAGGAACTGATCTTTATCTGTGGTCACTATGAGGGCTATGATGAGCGCATTAAGACCTTGGTAACAGATGAGATTTCCTTAGGAGACTATGTCTTGACTGGTGGTGAGTTGGCGGCCATGACCATGATTGATGCTACGGTTCGCCTGATTCCAGAAGTGATTGGCAAGGAGTCTAGCCACCAAGATGATAGTTTTTCTTCTGGCCTTCTCGAATATCCTCAGTACACACGTCCCTATGATTATCGAGGCATGGTTGTGCCAGATGTACTGATGAGTGGGCATCATGAAAAAATTCGTCAGTGGCGCCTGTATGAGAGTTTAAAGAAAACCTACGAGCGCAGACCGGATTTGTTAGAAAATTATCAATTGACAGCTGAAGAAGAAAAAATGCTGGCAGAAATCAAAGAATAAAGGAGAAAGCTATGCAAGTAATCAAACGTGATGGAGAAATTGCTGAATTTAATCCAGATAAGATTTACCAAGCTATCTTAAAGGCAGCCCAGACTGTCTATGTATTGACAGATGATTTGCGTCAAAACCTTGCACAAGTCACTAAGAAAGTGGTTTTGGATTTGGAAGAAGCCAAGGTGGAACGTGCTACCATCAGCATGATTCAGTCTTTAGTTGAACATCGTTTATTGGGTGCAGGTTACATTACCATTGCAGAACACTACATTTCCTATCGTCTACAACGTGACTTGGAAAGAAGTGGTTATGGAGATCATATTGCTGTTCATCTACATTTTGAACAAGTTCGCTAAGAAAAAAGAGTGGGATGAAGCAAAACATCTCACTCTTTCTTAAATCTATTTTTTTGGGCTGTTTGGACAGTTGAAGGGACAAATCGCAGGCGTTGAATATCGCTTATACGGATAATACGGCTCACATTTTTGGCAAAATTTTTCACGATAATTTGCTGGCGTTGCTGATCGTATTTAATGATGTCACCTGTAAAACTTGTCTCTGATAAGATAAGGTGAACAGCGGTTTGTTTCTGGATAGCCTCTTCAATAGTGGCTGTAAGAGAGTTGGTTTCAGTATGGTCTGGTTGGTCATGTCCATTTAAAAAGTCATGTATTTTATCTAGAACTTGCTGGAATTTATGTATCATATTGGCCTCCCTTCTTTTATATCAATATTATATAAAATTTTCCTAAAATCTACAAGATTTTACGAATAAACTAATGAAAGCTAAAAAAGGAGAAGAAAATGGCAGAATTTACATTTGAAATCGAAGAGCATTTGTTGACTCTTTCTGAAAACGAAAAAGGTTGGACCAAGGAAATCAACCGTGTGAGCTTTAATGGTGCTCCTGCAAAATTTGACATTCGTGCTTGGAGTCCAGATCATACTAAAATGGGCAAAGGGATTACTCTCTCCAATGAAGAATTTCAAACAATGGTGGATGCCTTTAAAGGAAACTAGGTTTTCAAAATGAAAGAAAAGGATATTGAGTTATGACAACTCGATATCCTTTTTTAGTTAGTAAAGTAAGACTGATTTTTAAGGCGTTGAAGTAGTGGACGGCTAATAAAACTAATAGCAATGATTTTACCAAGATCTGGGATGATAAAGGGAAATACCCCCACAGCAAGAGCTTTTTCAAATGCCATTCCAGCTAGGAAATGCAAGCTGAGAATCCCGCCGACAAAGACAAGGGCATCGCCCAAGAGATTTGCTAGAAAAATTCTGACAAAACCACTATCACTGTTAGTTAGAGAAGAGGTAAGTCCAGAATAAACAAGATAAAACCAAAGATAGCCTGCAGTAGGACCAATCAAAGCATGAAATCCAGCTCCACCTCCTGCAAAGACAGGAAGACCGATAGCACCTAGAAGAAGATAGAGTCCAACAGAAAGTACAGCCTCTCTCGGTCTAAAGACAGTAGCAATCAGGCCGATTGCAAAGTTTTGCAGAGTGAAGGGCACAGGTCCAATTGGAAGACTGATTTGTGCCAAAACAGCAATGAGAGCAGCCCCAATAGCAGGGATAGCATAAACGTGAGCTTTTTTCAAAATAGTTAACCTCTTTTCTGATGTATAGTAACAATTATACTCGTAGGAGAATCATTGTCAACCTATTTTTGAAAATAAGGTAACAAAAGCTGTAACGGCCGATTTGCTGACTGGGTAAGTTGTTTTCATCGATTCGTAAATCATCAAAAAAGAAGCAGACAACATTGTATCAGCTTCTTTTATTTTGATTAACGCATGGTTACAAATTCTTCAGATGCAGTTGGGTGAATCGCCACAGTTGCATCAAAGTCTGCCTTGGTTGCTCCCATTTTGATAGCAACAGCAAATCCTTGAATCATTTCATCAACACCATAGCCAATTCCATGAAGTCCGACAACTTTTTCTTCTGAACCAGCTGTGATCAATTTGAAACGTGTTTCTTGACGGTTGCGAGTGCAAGCAGAGTACATAGATGCAAAGCTTGATTTGTATACCTTGATTTGGTCTTGACCGTATTCTTTAATAGCTTGCTCTTCTGTCAAACCAACAGTTCCGATAGCAGGGTGTGAAAAGACAACGGTTGGAATAGTTGAGTAGTCCATTTTTGCAGTTGTTTTTCCGTTAAAGAGACGTTCAGACAAAGTACGTCCAGCCTTAATCGCAACTGGAGTCAGTTCTTTCTCGCCCGTTACATCACCTAGAGCATAGATTCCCTCAACAACAGTATTTTGGTATTCATCCACTTGGATAAAGCCACGTTCGTTCAGCGTGACTCCAGCTTTTTCAAGTTGCAAGCCCTTAACGTTTGGACGGCGACCAGTAGCCCAGATAACTTGGCTAGCTGTGTGACTAGTACCATCTTCGAAATGAATGGTAATGCCCTCAGCAGTTTTTTCTAACTTGACAGGGACTTTGTGAGTATGAAGTGGCAAGTTTGTTCTTTCCATTTCCTTGACCAAACCTTCAACGATATAAGAATCAAAACCACGTAAAGGACGATCGCGGCGAACAAAGAGATCTGTCTTGACACCAAAGGTGTGGAGTACGCCAGCCAATTCGACGGCGATATAACCAGCGCCTAGAATAGCAACTGATTCTGGCAATTCTTCCCAGGCAAATACATCATCAGAAGAGCCGCCTAGTTCTGCACCAGGAATATTAGGAATACTTGGATGGGCACCAGTAGCAATCACGATATGTTTGGCACGAATCAGTTCACCATTTACGCTGACAGTATGAGAATCTACAAATTCCGCATGACCTTCAATCAGGTCTACGCCGTTGCGTTTAAAACTGCCATCATAAGAAGAACGAGCGCGATCAATGTAGGCTTCACGATTACGGCGTAGGGTTGCAAAGTCAAAGTTAAGATCAGTAGTCTTAAAGCCGTAGTCTACTCCAAATTGATGGAAAGTCTCAGCGATTTGCGCCCCGTACCACATGATTTTTTTAGGAACACAACCGACGTTGACACAGGTTCCACCTAGTTTCTTTTCCTCAATAACGGCCGCTTTGGCTCCGTGCTCACCAGCACGGTTCATGGTAGCAATTCCTCCACTACCTCCACCGATAGCAATGATATCGTATTCTCTCATTGAAAACTCCTTTGTACTCTTTTAAATAGTAGAGTGTCATTTTTTGATAGTCATATTCTATCTTTTTTTTGATGTGATTGCAAAAATCTGCTACGTTCAAAAAAATTAAAGAAAAGGCTTGCAAAAAAGAAAAATAAAGTGTATTATATAACTAGTACAATGATTGTAAAATGAATTCCGAACAATAATTGAATCCTGAAATGTCATTATTTCGTTCTAAACGGTTATTGTTTATATTTGGTAATTTTTGTATAATATTGTTAAGGACTTTAAATCAAAAAGGAGTTTCATTATGAAAAAGAATAGTAAAGCTAAAAAGTGGCAATTGTATGCAGCAATCGGTGCTGCAAGTGTAGTTGTATTGGGTGCTGGAGGGATTTTACTCTTTCGACAACCATCTCAAACCGCTGTAAAAGATGAACCTACTCATCTTGTTGTTGCCAAGGAAGGAAGCGTGGCATCCTCTGTTTTATTGTCGGGGACAGTAACAGCAAAAAATGAACAATATGTTTATTTTGATGCTAGTAAGGGAGATTTAGATGAAATCCTTGTTTCTGTGGGTGATAAGGTCAGCGAAGGACAGGCTTTAGTCAAGTACAGTAGTTCAGAAGCCCAGGCAGCCTATGATTCAGCGAGCCGAGCAGTCGCTAAGGCAGACCGTCATATCAATGAACTCAATCAAGCACGAAATGAAGCTGCTTCAGCTCCCCAGTTACCAGTACCAGCAGGAGGCGAAGGAGCTGCAGCCCAAACTCCAGCTCCAGTCTCAGGAAATTCAGTGTCATCTATTGATGCACAACTAGGTGATGCTCGTGATGCTCGTGCAGATGCAGCAGCACAATTAAGTAAGGCTCAAAGTCAGTTGGATGCAATGACGGTTCTCAGCACTCTAGAAGGAACTGTGGTCGAAGTCAACCGTAATGTTTCTAAATCTCCAACTGGAGCTAGCCAGGTGGTAGTTCATGTCGTTAGCAATGAAAACTTGCAAGTTAAGGGTGAACTATCTGAATACAACCTTGCCAACTTATCTGTAGGTCAAGAAGTAACCTTTACTTCTAAAGTTTATCAAGATAAAAGCTGGACTGGTAAGCTTAGCTATATTTCTGACTACCCTAAAAACAATGGCGAAGCAGCAAGTGCAGCTGCAGCAGCAGGCGGTAACTCTGGTTCTAAATATCCATATACCATCGATGTTACAAGTGAAATCGGTGATTTGAAACAAGGATTTTCAGTAAGTGTTGAGGTTAAGAATAAGAGTAAAGCTATTCTAGTTCCTTTAACAAGTGTTGTGACTGAAAATGATAAGAACTATGTCTGGGTACTTGACGAGCAGAAAAAGGCCAAGAAAGTGGAAGTTGGTTTGGGAAATGCTGATGCAGACAACCAAGAAATCACTTCAGGTTTGACAAATGGAGTCAAGGTCATCAGTAACCCAACGTCTTCTCTAGAGGAAGGAAAAGAGGTGAAGGCTGATGAAGCAACTAATTAGTCTAAAAAATATCTGCAGAAGCTACCGGAATGGTGACCAAGAGCTGCAGGTTCTCAAAAATATCAACCTAGAAGTGAATGAGGGTGAGTTTGTTGCCATAATGGGACCATCGGGTTCTGGTAAGTCTACTCTAATGAATACCATTGGCATGTTGGATACGCCAACCAGTGGAGAGTATTATCTTGAAGGCCAAGAAGTGGCTGGACTTGGTGAAAAACAACTAGCCAAGGTTCGTAACCAACAAATCGGATTTGTCTTTCAGCAGTTCTTTCTTCTATCTAAACTCAATGCTCTGCAAAATGTAGAATTGCCCTTGATTTACGCAGGAGTTTCGTCTTCAAAACGTCGTAAGTTGGCTGAGGAGTATTTAGACAAGGTTGAATTGACAGAACGTAGTCACCATTTGCCTTCGGAATTATCTGGAGGTCAAAAGCAACGTGTAGCTATCGCGCGTGCCTTGGTAAATAATCCTTCTATCATATTAGCGGACGAACCGACAGGAGCCTTGGATACTAAAACAGGTAACCAAATCATGCAACTATTAGTTGACTTGAATAAAGAAGGAAAAACCATTATCATGGTAACGCATGAGCCTGAAATCGCTGCTTATGCCAAACGCCAGATCGTCATTCGAGATGGAGTTATTTCGTCTGACAGTGCGCAGTTAGAAAAGGAGGAAAACTAAGATGCAGAATCTGAAATTTGCCTTTTCATCTATCATGGCACATAAGATGCGCTCTTTTCTCACAATGATTGGAATCATCATCGGTGTTTCATCAGTTGTTGTAATTATGGCTCTAGGTGATTCCATGTCTCGTCAAGTTAATAAAAACATGACCAAGTCACAGAAGAATATCCATGTCTTTTTCTCGCCTATCAAAAGTAAAGATGGTTCTTTTACACAAAAGCAATCAGCTTTGACAGTGTCTGGTAAAGAAGAGGATGTTCCTGTTGAACCACCAAAACCGCAAGAAGCTTGGGTCAAGGAGGCAGCAAAACTTAAGGGTGTGGACAGTTACTATGTAACCAACTCAACAAATACCACCCTATCCTATAAAGATAAAAAAGTGGAGCGCGCTAGCTTGACGGGTGGGAATATTACCTACATGAAGGCGGTTGAAAATGAAATTGTTGCAGGCCGAAGTCTCATAGCTCAGGATTATAAAGATGTGGCCAGTGTCATTTTACTAGACCAAGAACTTGCTAATAGTCTGTTTGGATCTGCTCAAGAAGCTGTTAACCAGGTTATAGATGTTGGTGGCTTTAGCTATCGTGTCATTGGTGTTTATACCAGCGATGAGGCCAAGACTGCCAAGACTTTTGGTATTGGTGGACTTCCGATTACGACTAATATCTCTCTTGCAAATAATTTCAATATGGATGAGATTTCTGATATTGTCTTCCGTGTTAATGATACCAGTTTGACACCAACTGTGGGACCAGAATTAGCTAGAAAATTGACCGAAATTGCTGGTATTCAGCAAGGGGAGTATCAGGTGGCAGATGCGACTGCAGCCTTCCAAGAAGTACAACAACTTTTTGGATTTATGACGACGGTTATTAGTGCCATCGCAGGAATTTCTCTCTTTGTTGGAGGGACTGGTGTTATGAACATCATGCTGGTTTCGGTGACAGAGCGTACTCGTGAGATTGGTCTCCGTAAGGCTTTGGGTGCGACACGTGCTAATATTTTAATCCAATTTTTGATTGAATCCATGATTTTGACCTTGTTAGGCGGAGTCATTGGTTTAACCATTGCGACAGGCTTAACCGCTATAGCGGGCATACTCTTGCAAGGATTGATTGCGGGTATAGAAGTAGGAGTGTCAATCCCGGTTGCCCTATTTAGTCTTGCAGTTTCGGCTAGCGTTGGTATGATTTTTGGAGTCTTGCCAGCCAACAAGGCATCTAAACTTGATCCAATTGAAGCCCTTCGATATGAGTAAGATCAACAAGATGGACACTTGTCTATCTTGTTTTTGTATGGATTTCTCTATCGAAAATCCTTAAAAATGTGATATAATGAAGTGTTAGAAAAACAGGTTTCATTTGCCTGGAAAGGAAAAATTATGTCTGAAAAGAATTTTTATATTACAACACCGATTTACTATCCATCTGGTAAACTTCATATCGGTTCTGCCTACACAACCATCGCTTGTGATGTCCTAGCTCGCTACAAACGCCTGATGGGCTACGATGTCTTTTATCTGACAGGTCTTGATGAGCATGGTCAGAAAATCCAGCAGAAAGCTGAAGAAGCTGGCATCACACCTCAAGCTTATGTTGATGGAATGGCAGTTGGAGTTAAAGAACTCTGGCAATTACTAGATATCTCATATGATAAATTTATCCGTACAACTGATGACTACCATGAAAAAGTTGTCGCACAGGTCTTTGAGCGCTTGCTTGCTCAAGATGACATCTATTTGGGTGAATACTCTGGCTGGTATTCAGTCTCAGATGAAGAATTCTTTACAGAAAGTCAGCTTGCGGAAGTTTTCCGTGACGAAGCTGGAAATGTGACTGGTGGAATCGCTCCATCAGGTCACGAGGTGGAATGGGTTTCTGAAGAATCATACTTCCTTCGTCTCAGCAAATACCAAGATCGTTTGGTAGAATTTTTCAAAGCTCATCCTGAATTTATCACTCCAGATGGTCGTCTGAATGAAATGCTTCGCAATTTTATCGAGCCAGGTTTAGAGGATTTGGCAGTTTCTCGTACAACCTTTACATGGGGAGTACCAGTCCCATCAAATCCAAAACACGTTGTCTACGTTTGGATTGATGCCCTTCTTAACTATGCGACAGCTCTTGGCTACGGTCAAGATGAACATGGTAACTTTGACAAGTTCTGGAATGGAACTGTCTTCCACATGGTTGGAAAAGACATCCTTCGATTCCACTCAATCTACTGGCCAATCCTTCTTATGATGTTGGATATCAAATTGCCAGATCGTTTGATTGCTCACGGTTGGTTTGTCATGAAAGACGGCAAGATGTCTAAGTCTAAAGGGAATGTCGTTTACCCTGAAATGTTGGTAGAGCGTTATGGACTAGATCCACTTCGTTACTACCTCATGCGTAGCCTTCCAGTTGGTTCAGACGGAACCTTCACTCCTGAAGACTATGTAGGCCGTATCAACTATGAATTGGCTAATGACCTAGGAAACCTCCTCAACCGTACTGTTTCCATGATTAACAAGTATTTTGATGGTCAAATCCCTGCCTATGTAGAGGGTGTAACAGAGTTTGACAATGCTCTTGCTCAAGTAGCAGAACAATCAATTGCTGACTACCATACACACATGGAAGCAGTTGACTACCCACGTGCTTTAGAAGCAGTCTGGACTCTTATCTCTCGTACTAACAAATACATCGACGAGACAGCTCCATGGGTCTTGGCTAAGGATGAAGCTCTTCGTGACCAATTGGCAAGTGTCATGAGTCACTTGGCAGCTAGCCTTCGTGTCGTAGCTCACTTGATTGAACCATTTATGATGGAAACTAGTCGTGCAGTCTTGACTCAACTTGGTCTAGCAGAAGTTTCTAGCCTTGAAAACTTGAGCCTGGCAGATTTCCCTGCTGGTGTGACTGTTGTTGCCAAAGGAACACCAATCTTTCCACGCCTCGATATGGAAGAAGAAATCGCCTATATCAAGGAACAAATGGAAGGCAACAAACCAGCCGTCGAAAAAGAGTGGAACCCAGATGAAGTTGAACTCAAACTAAACAAGGAAGAAATCAAGTTTGAAGACTTTGACAAGGTCGAAATCCGTGTCGCAGAAGTCAAAGAAGTGTCTAAAGTAGAAGGTTCAGATAAGTTGCTTCAATTCCGCTTAGATGCTGGGGATGGAGAAGATCGTCAAATTCTTTCAGGAATTGCAAAATACTATCCAAATGAACAAGGATTGGTCGGCAAGAAAGTCCAAATTGTTGCTAACCTCAAACCTCGTAAAATGATGAAGAAATATGTCAGCCAAGGTATGATCCTATCAGCTGAACATGATGGAAAATTAACCCTTCTCACAGTTGATCCAGCTGTACCAAACGGAAGTGTGATTGGGTAAAAATAGACAGGACTAGTTCATGCTAGTTCTGTTTTTTTATTTACACTCAATGAAAATCAAAGAGCAAACTAGGAAACTAGCCACAGATTGCTCAAAGCACTGCTTTGAGGTTGTAGATAAGACTGACGAAGTCAGTCACATATATACCCTAAGGCGACGCTGACGTGGTTTGAAGAGATTTTCGAAGAGTATTAACTATTATGCTTTACAAACTAGTGTGAAAGTGGTATATTATAGATGAAGCTACTAGTAGGTATTACAAAATAGATTAGAAGGGAGAAGGGATGAAAGAAACTCAACTATTAAAAGGTGTTCTTGAAGGTTGTGTCTTGGATATGATTGGTCAAAAAGAGCGATATGGTTATGAGTTGGTTCAGACTTTGCGAGAGGCCGGATTTGACACTATTGTTCCAGGAACTATTTATCCTTTGTTGCAAAAGTTAGAAAAAAATCAATGGATAAGAGGCGACATGCGCCCGTCGCCAGATGGTCCAGATCGGAAGTATTTTTCGTTAACTAAAGAAGGAGAAGAGCGTGTCTCAGTCTTTTGGCAACAATGGGACGATTTGAGTCAAAAAGTAGAAGGGATTAAGAATGGAGGTTAAACCATGAAGAAAATGAAGTATTATGAAGAAACAAGCGCTTTGCTGCATGAGTTTTCTGAGGAGAATCAGCAGTATTTTGAGGAACTGTGGGAGAGTTTTAATCTTGCTGGATTTCTCTATGATGAAGACTATCTCAGAGAGCAGATCTATTTGATGATGTTAGATTTCTCAGAAGCAGAACGAGATGGCATGAGTGCAGAGGAGTATCTAGGTAAGAATCCTAAAAAAATAATGAAAGAGATGCTCAAGGAAGCGCCTCGCAGTTCTATCAAGGAGTCACTGTTGACGCCAACCCTTGTCCTAGTGGTATTACGTTATTATCAACTACTCGGTGATTTTTCGAAAGGCCCTCTCTTAACAGTTAATTTGCTCACATTTTTAGGGCAACTTCTTCTTTTTCTGATTGGATTTGGGCTTGTGGCTACAATCTTACGATGGAGTTTAGTCCAAGATTCTCCTAAAATGAAAATTGGCACCTATATTGTCGTTGGGATTCTTGTTCTGCTAGTCGTTCTAGGATATGTAGGAATGGGAAGTTTCATACAAGAAGGAGTCTTAAATCTTCCTGCTCCCTGGGATAGTTTCCTTATCTTTACGCTTTCTCTAGTCATCAGTATTTGGAATTGGAAAGAAGCGGTCTTTCGTCCCTTTGTCAGTATGATTATTGCCCATCTTGTGGTGGGTTCTCTGCTCCGTTATTATGAGTGGATGGGCATTTCAAATGTTTTTCTTACAAAAGTTATTCCTTTAGCAGTTCTCTTTGTTGGAATCTTTGTCTTGTTCCGTGGGTTTAAGAAGATAAAATGGAGTGAAATATAGTCAAAAAGCCGTTATAAAGCGGTTTTTTGTTATAATTAAATGAAGAATGTTAGAAATTAAAGGAGAAAAATTTGATGAGATATATAACTCTTGGTCAAGATGACAAAGAATTATCAGAAATTGTTCTCGGAATGATGAGAATAAAAGATAAGTCTGTCAAAGAAGTTGAAGAGCTTGTAGAAACAGCACTGTCTGTTGGAATCAATGCCTTTGACTTGGCTGATATATATGGTCGTGGTCGTTGTGAAGAACTGTTAGGTCTTGTCCTAAAAAATCGTCCAGATTTAAGAGAAAAGATGTGGATTCAGTCCAAATGTGGCATTCGCATTGAAGAATTTACCTATTTTGATTTTTCAAAAGAGTATATATTACAATCAGTTGATGGGATTTTAGAAAGATTGCAGGTTGATTATTTAGATAGCTTGCTTCTCCATCGACCAGATGCTTTGATGGAAGCTGATCAAGTGGCTCAAGCCTTTGAAATTCTACACAAATCAGGTAAAGTTCGAGACTTTGGTGTGTCCAACCAAAATCCCATGATGATGGAATTGCTGAAGAAAGAAGTAAAACAATCTCTATCTATCAATCAATTACAATTAAGCGCAGCTTTCACACCTGGTTTTGAAGCAGGTTTCCATGTCAATATGGAAGGTGACAAGGCAGCTGTGCGTGATGGTAGCGTCTTTGAATACTGCAAATTAAACGATATGGTTATTCAGGCCTGGTCAGTCTTGCAGTTCGGATATTTCAAAGGGAATTTTGTCGGCAATGAGAAGTTCCAACAACTAAACCAAGTCCTAAATCGATTAGCATTAAAATACAGTGTGAGCCCATCAGCTATTGCTATCGCTTGGGTGTTACGCTACCCAGCCAAAATGCAGGCAGTCGTAGGTACAACAAATCCTAAGCACTTGAGAGAAGTTAGCCAAGCGGCAAACTTTAGCTTAACAAGAAAAGAATGGTATGAAATTTATCTTGCAGCAGGGAATAATTTACCTTAGGCAAAAATGCATTTAAAGAAATCACAGTCAAAAAAACGTTGGAAAACGTTTTTTTGTTATCTGACCATTTGTCTGTCTTGATTCGTTAGGTACGGTTCATTAACGGATGATTATGATTTAATACTCAATGAAAATCGAAAAGCAAACTAGGAAGCTAGCCGCAAGCTGTGCTTGAGTACGGGAAGGCGACGCTGACGTGGTTTGAATAGTATAACTATTCTAATTTACATACTAGTAGGGAAGCAGTATTCCATAATTGACGGCACGCTAGTAGGTACTATAAAATGGACTAGAGTACATTTTTGATTGGGTATAAAACATCATAGATAATAAAAATAGGTTAGGATTTTTTGTCCTAACCTATTTTTACATGTAATAAACAATGGCGATGTATTGGAGGGCAGATGCGGCTAGGATAAAAAGATGCCAAATCATGTGGAAATAAGGTTTTTTCTTGGCATAAAATCCAGCTCCAACTGTATAACAGAGTCCGCCAGTTACCATGAGACTCCAGAAAATTGGTGTCGTTTGACTGATAATAGCAGGAATGATAGCCAGAACCAACCAGCCCATAATCAGGTAAAGACCAAGGCTAAATTTCTCATTGACCTTTTTAGCAAAGATTTTATAGAGAATACCAAAGATGGTCGTGCCCCATTGGATAGCAATAATCAGATGGCCAAACCAGTTATTCATTAAGGTCAAGACGACGGGCGTGTATGAGCCTGCAATAGCAACATAAATCATAGAATGATCAATGATTCTCAAGACATATTTGTGGGTTGAACCATAGGCCATAGAGTGGTAAATGGTGGATGATAAAAACATGAGAAAGAGACTAATAACAAAAATGGAAACGCCGATAGAGGATAAAAATCCGTGTGCCTCATAACTATAGGTGGATGAAATGGGGAGTAATATGAGCATGATGACTGCACCTACGGCATGGGTCACACTATTAGCAATCTCCTCTCCAAAACTGAGTTGTTTGCTGAATTTAAGACTAGTGTTCATTAGATTTCCTCCTCTTGAGTACGATGGATTAAGGATAGAGTTTGATGATAGAGTTTAACGGTTTGGCAGCTGGTTTGGATAATGAGGTTAGCTGGGTCAATTCCTTGGTTCATGTAGTCTACAAAAGCATCGTAGAGTTGGTCTGAACTTGCTTGACTTTGAAGAGTATTCAGTGTCTGAGCAATTTCTTGAATTGAAAAGACAGATTTGAGGGTTGTAATAGCAATCAAACGGGCAATCTGTTGGCGTTGGTATTTTTTCTTGTCAGGCTTTGTCAGGTAACCATGTTTCACATAATTGTTGACCATAGATGCTGTCAGGCCCTTGTCTTTATCAGGAGAGATAGGGGAGCAGACCTGATTGACATAGAGCAAAACCTGGTCCAGATAGAGGTCAATGTTTGGAATTTCTGCCCATTTTGGGTAGGAAAAGGTGGTTTTCATTTCCGACTCCTTTTTATCTAGTTTTTATAACTAGATTATAAAATAACAAAAACAAAAAGTCAAGTTTTAACTGCTTGTGAAAAGGCTTAAATTATGCTATGATGGGAGAAACTAGTCAGAAAAGAGGAGAAAAGATGGAAATTCGTTTAGCTTTTCCAAATGAAGTAGATGCCATTATGCAGGTGATGGAGGATGCTAAAAAATGTTTAGCAGATGCTGGTAGTGACCAGTGGCAAAATGGCTATCCAAATGCTGATATTATTATTGAGGATATTATCTCAGGTCAAGCCTACGTAGCCTTGGAAGAGGGAGAACTATTAGCCTATGCTGCTGTGACCAAGAGTCCAGAGGCAACCTATGAAGCCATTTATGAAGGCAACTGGCAAGCTGGGGAGTCAGAGTACCTAGTCTTTCACCGTATTGCTGTAGCTGCAGATGTGCAGGGACAGGGGATTGCTCAGACTTTCCTAGAGGGCTTGATTGAAGGTTTTGACTATCTAGATTTTCGCTCAGATACGCATGTTATAAACAAGGCCATGCAGCATATCTTTGAAAAACTGGGTTTTAAACAGGTTGGTAAGGTTCCAGTTGATGGGGAACGTTTGGCCTATCAAAAATTGAAGAAATAATGCAAAAGAAGTACGCAAAAATGCTCTACTCTTCACCAATTGGCTCCCTTTCTCTTGTAGCTGATGACCATTATCTGTATGGAATTTGGGTGCAGGAGCAGAAGCATTTTGAGAGGGGACTAGGAGATGAGACGATAGAAGCAGTTGTTAGTCATCCCATTTTAGACCCAGTTATTGCTTGCTTAGATGCTTACTTTAAAGGTAAGTCTCAGGATTTATCCGACTTGCCCTTGGCTCCAATCGGAACGGATTTTGAAAAGCGAGTTTGGTCTTATTTACAGGGAATTCCTTATGGTCAGACAGTGACCTATGGGCAAATAGCACAAGATTTGCAAGTGCCTTCTGCTCAAGCAATTGGTGGAGCAGTGGGACGCAATCCTTGGTCTATCCTAGTACCTTGTCACCGTGTGCTGGGAGCAGGCAAGCGTCTGACAGGTTATGCTGCAGGAGTGGAAAAGAAAGCTTGGCTCTTGGATCATGAAGACGCAGATTTTAAAGATGTAAATAATAGAAAGTGAAAGACATGTTAGAATTTATCGAATACCCAAAATGTTCAACTTGTAAAAAAGCAAAACAAGAATTAAACCAACTTGGTGTGGACTACAAAGCCGTCCATATCGTCGAAGAAACACCAAGTCAAGAAGTCATTTTAAACTGGCTAGAGACCTCAGGTTTCGAGTTGAAGCAATTTTTTAACACCAGTGGAATCAAATACCGTGAATTAGGGCTAAAAGATAAGGTAGGAAGTTTATCAAATCAAGAAGCAGCTCAGTTGCTAGCAAGCGACGGTATGTTATTAAAACGACCGATTTTAGTAGAAAATGGAACTGTTAAGCAAATCGGTTATCGAAAAGCCTATGAAGAATTGGGATTGAAATAGTTTTTATCTATCTCTTTGATAGATAAAATATATAGCCTCCCTGTTTCAAAGTATGATAAACTAGTAGGTAGACAAAGTCTGTACCTGACCGTAGCAAATAATTTCATTGACGGCAGAAGTATGGTAGAATGAATCATTATCAGGAGAGGATGTTTTTATGAATGTTACAACGATTTTAGCATCAGATTGGTACCAAAACTTGATGCAATTGATTCCGGATGGCAAGCTCTTTAGCTTGCGTTCGGTCTTTGATGGAATTCCAAGAATTGTCCAACAACTTCCAACAACGATTATGTTGACAATTGGTGGTGCCCTTTTTGGCTTGGTTTTGGCGCTTTTTTTTGCCATTGTGAAGATCAATCGTGTCAAGATTTTATATCCCTTGCAGGCCTTCTTTGTTAGCTTCTTAAAAGGGACACCGATTTTGGTGCAACTCATGTTGACCTACTACGGAATCCCTTTGGCTTTGAAAGCTCTCAATCAGCAATGGGGTACTGGTCTCAATATCAATGCGATTCCAGCGGCTGTTTTTGCGATTGTAGCCTTTGCCTTTAATGAGGCAGCTTATGCTAGTGAAACCATTCGTGCAGCCATTCTCTCAGTCAATCCTGGTGAGATTGAGGCAGCACGCAGTCTGGGTATGACCCGAGCGCAAGTTTATCGTCGCGTGATTATTCCAAATGCGGCCGTTGTGGCGACTCCAACCTTAATCAATTCCCTAATCGGCTTGACCAAGGGAACTTCATTAGCCTTTAGTGCGGGTGTTGTGGAAGTCTTTGCCCAAGCTCAGATTTTGGGTGGAGCCGATTATCGTTACTTTGAACGCTTCATCTCCGTTGCCCTTGTTTATTGGGTAGTCAATATCGGAATTGAAAGTCTTGGTCGTTTCATCGAGAGAAAAATGGCTATTTCTGCACCTGATACAGTGCAAACAGATGTGAAAGGAGACCTTCGTTAATGATTAAGATTTCGAATTTAAGCAAATCCTTTTCAGGACAGACTGTCTTGGATCATCTGGACTTGGATATTCAAAAAGGGGAAGTTGTAGCCTTGATTGGTTCTTCAGGAGCTGGAAAATCAACCTTTCTTCGCAGTCTCAATTATCTTGAAACACCTGACAGTGGCTCTATTCAGATTGATGATTTCTCAGTTGATTTTTCTAAAATCACGCAAGAAGAAATCCTTGCCCTACGCCGTAAGCTGTCTATGGTTTTCCAACAGTTTAATTTGTTTGAACGCCGCACAGCACTTGATAATGTGAAAGAAGGCTTGCTTGTTGTCAAGAAATTATCTGACCAAGAAGCAACTAAGATTGCCAAGGAAGAGTTGGCTAAGGTTGGGCTTTCTGATCGTGAGAATCATTACCCTCGTCATTTATCAGGTGGACAAAAGCAACGTGTTGCCCTAGCGCGTGCGCTTGCTATGAAACCAGATGTCTTGCTCTTAGACGAACCAACTTCAGCCCTTGACCCAGAATTGGTCGGTGAAGTAGAAAAGTCTATTGCAGATGCTGCTAAGTCAGGTCAAACCATGATTTTGGTCAGTCATGACATGTCCTTTGTAGCCCAAGTAGCTGATAAGATTCTCTTCTTAGATAAGGGGAAAATTATCGAGTCTGGAACACCGGATGAGATTATCCACCATCCTAAAGAAGAGCGGACAAAAGAATTCTTCGCTAGTTACAAACGGACTTATATTTGATATAATAGATAAAGAAAAACTCAGTTAGCTGGACTAGCTGAGTTTACTCTTTAAAAAAGATAGAAATGAGAGAAATCATGCTATTGCAACTATTTTCTTTATATTTCGAGAGTTTGATCTTGACCACCATCCTCGTCCTGATTTTTTTAGGGATTTGGATTGGACTAAGAGCCATGTCGGGAGTTGATAAGACAGCCAAGGCTCGCCAAGCCCATCTCTATGATATGATTATGATTGGGGTCTTGGTTGTTCCAGTATTATCCTTTGCGGTTATGAGTTTAATTCTTGTTTTCAAAGCATAATCCTTGCTTGATTGACAAGAAAGAGTTAGAATAAAGATAGTTACAACAAGAAAGAAGGAATCTATATGTACGATACTATTATTATCGGTGCTGGACCTGCAGGTATGACTGCAGCCTTGTATGCTGCTCGAAGCAATCTGAAAGTAGCCTTGATTGAAGGCGGTCTGCCAGGTGGTCAGATGAATAATACCTCTGATATCGAAAATTACCCAGGATATGCTAATATTAGTGGGCCAGAATTGGCTGAAAAGATGTTTGAACCGCTTGAAAATCTTGGTGTTGAGCACATTTATGGCTATGTTGAAAATGTCGAAGACCATGGTGATTTTAAGAAAGTGATGACTGATGACCAAACGTATGAAACACGTACAGTTATCGTAGCGACTGGCTCTAAACACCGTCCTTTGGGAGTACCTGGAGAAGAAGAACTGAACAGTCGTGGTGTTTCTTACTGTGCTGTGTGTGATGGTGCTTTCTTCCGTGACCAAGATTTGTTGGTAGTTGGTGGTGGAGATTCAGCTGTTGAAGAAGCCCTCTTCTTGACTCGTTTTGCTAAGACTGTTACCATTGTTCACCGTCGTGACCAACTTCGTGCTCAAAAGGTTTTACAAGACCGCGCCTTTGCGAATGAGAAAATCAGCTTTATCTGGGATTCTGTAGTCAAGGAAATCAAGGGTGAAAACAGAGTAGAATCTGTCGTATTTGAAAATGTGAAAACAGGTCAAGTGACAGAACAAACCTTCGGTGGCGTCTTTATCTATGTTGGATTGGACCCTCTTAGCGATTTTGTTAAAGAATTGAATATCCAAGATCAGGCAGGCTGGATTGTGACAGATAATCACATGAAAACTGCAGTTGACGGTATTTTTGCAGTTGGAGATGTTCGCTTGAAAGAGCTTCGTCAAGTAACAACAGCAGTTGGAGATGGAGCTATCGCTGGTCAAGAAGCTTACAAGTTTATCACAGAACATAGTTAATCATAAAAACGCATAGTATCAGATTTACAAAAACCTTGATTCTATGCGTTTTATTGTGGGAAAATTTAATTTATTTTCTCTTGCAGTTGAGTTTTGTCAACCTCTTATATTTTTAGAAAAATCCTTTAATCTTTTCAACGAGACTATCTAGACCTTCTGAACCAGAAATCAATTGCTGAGCTTGGGAGAGGTATTCTCCAAGTTGTTCTTGATTTTCTGCAACAAATGTTTTTGCAGCTTCGAAATCTTTTGTTTCGATTAGTTCTTTTACTTGATTAAATAAATCTAATGGGTTCATCTTATTTCTCCTTTTCTATACTTAACTATTTAAGCATCTTTATGATAAAAAATCAACCCTAGCAAAATTTCTTTGAGAATGGATATCGTTTTCAATTTCCAGATGAAATAAAAGCCGTTACATGGTATAATAGAAGTAGCTCTTTAATGGAGGTGTTTGAGTGGAAAATCTGAAGAAAATGGCAGGTATCAAGGCTGCTGAGTTCGTGAGAGATGGAATGGTCGTCGGACTTGGGACAGGTTCGACTGCCTATTATTTTGTCGAAGAAATCGGTCGTCGTATCAAGGAAGAAGGGTTGCAGATTACAGCTGTAACGACTTCTAGTGTGACCAGTAAACAGGCTGAAGGGCTTAATATCCCACTCAAGTCTATTGACCAAGTAGATGTTGTCGATGTGACAATCGACGGGGCGGATGAAGTGGATAGTCAGTTTAATGGAATCAAAGGTGGTGGTGGTGCCCTTCTCATGGAGAAGGTTGTCGCAACGCCCTCAAAAGAATATATTTGGGTAGTGGATGAAAGCAAGCTAGTCGAGAAACTAGGTGCTTTTAAATTGCCAGTAGAAGTGGTTCAGTATGGCGCAGAACAGGTTTTTCGTCGTTTTGAGCGAGCTGGCTACAAACCAAGTTTCCGTGAAAAAGACGGCCAACGTTTTGTGACTGATATGCAGAACTTTATCATTGACCTTGCCTTGGATGTCATTGAAGATCCAATTGCCTTTGGGCAAGAATTGGACCATGTCGTTGGTGTCGTGGAGCATGGATTATTCAACCAAATGGTGGATAAGGTCATTGTTGCTGGACGAGATGGAGTTCAGATTTTAACTTCAAACAAAGGAAAATAGGAGGAGATACACTATGTCAAAATTTAATCGTATTCACTTGGTGGTATTGGATTCTGTAGGAATCGGAGCTGCACCAGATGCTAACAACTTTGTTAATGCAGGGGTTCCAGATGGAGCTTCTGATACACTGGGACACATTTCAAAAACAGTTGGTTTGAATGTCCCAAACATGTCTAAAATCGGTCTTGGAAATATTCCTCGCGAAACGCCTTTGAAGACTGTACCGGCGGAAAGCAATCCAACAGGATATGCAACAAAATTGGAAGAAGTATCTCTTGGTAAGGATACTATGACTGGACACTGGGAAATCATGGGACTTAACATTACGGAGCCTTTCGATACTTTCTGGAATGGATTCCCAGAAGAAATTTTAACGAAAATTGAAGAATTTTCAGGACGTAAGGTCATTCGTGAAGCCAACAAACCTTACTCAGGTACAGCTGTTATCGATGATTTTGGACCACGTCAAATGGAAACTGGAGAGTTGATTATCTATACTTCAGCTGACCCTGTTTTGCAAATTGCTGCTCACGAAGACATTATTCCTTTGGATGAATTGTACCGTATCTGTGAATACGCTCGTTCGATTACCCTTGAGCGCCCAGCCCTTCTAGGTCGTATCATTGCTCGCCCTTATGTAGGTGAACCAGGTAATTTCACTCGTACAGCAAACCGTCGTGACTTGGCGGTATCTCCATTTGCTCCAACCGTTCTCGATAAACTCAATGAAGCAGGTATCGATACTTATGCTGTTGGTAAAATCAACGATATCTTTAACGGTGCTGGTATCAACCATGACATGGGCCACAACAAGTCAAACAGCCATGGAATTGATACACTATTGAAGACCATGGGCCTTGCTGAGTTTGAAAGAGGATTCTCATTCACAAACTTGGTGGACTTCGATGCCCTTTACGGCCACCGTCGTAATTCTCATGGTTACCGTGATTGTTTGCATGAGTTTGATGAACGCTTGCCTGAAATTATCGCAGCTATGAGAGAGAACGACCTTCTCTTGATTACTGCGGACCATGGAAATGACCCAACCTATGCAGGAACAGACCACACTCGTGAATATATTCCATTGTTGGCCTACAGCCCTGCCTTTAAAGGAAATGGTGTCATTCCAGTCGGACATTTTGCAGATATCTCAGCGACAGTTGCGGATAACTTTGGTGTTGAAACTGCCATGATTGGGGAAAGTTTCTTAGATAAATTGGTATAAGATGACGCGATATGCTTTACTTGTTCGGGGCATTAATGTTGGTGGGAAAAATAAGGTTGTCATGGCGCAACTTCGTCAAGAACTGACAGAGTTGGGACTGGAAAAGGTTGAAACCTACATCAACAGTGGCAATATTTTCTTTACTTCGACAGACCCCAAAGCCCGATTGGTTGAAGAATTAGAGACTTTCTTTGCAGTCAATTATCCATTTATTCAAAGCTTTTCTTTGCTGAGTCAGGAAGACTATGAAGAAGAGCTGAAGAATCTACCAGCTTGGTGGAGTGAAGACTTGGCACGAAAAGACGTTCTCTTTTACACGGAGGGTTTGGATGTGGATCAAGTGATCGAGAAGGTGAACAGTTTGGAACTGGAAGATGAAGTCGTTCATTTTGGGAAACTTGGGATTTTCTGGGGGAAATACTCCGAAGAATCATACTACGAAACAGCCTATCACAAATACTTACTCAAGATGCCTTTCTACCGCCAAATCACCATTCGTAATGCCAAAACTTTTGACAAAATCGGTCAAATGATAAAAAAATAATAAAGGAGACACAATGACGTTTTTAAATAAGATCAAGGAAACAGCTGCCTTCCTGAAAGACAAGGGAATCCAAGCACCTGAGTTCGGTCTAATCCTTGGATCAGGACTTGGAGAATTGGCAGAAGAAATCGAAAATCCAGTTGTAGTAGACTATGCTGATATTCCAAACTGGGGCCGCTCTACAGTAGTTGGTCATGCTGGTAAATTGGTATATGGTGACCTTGCAGGTCGCAAGGTCTTGGCTCTTCAAGGTCGTTTCCATTTCTACGAAGGAAATCCTCTGGAAGTCGTTACTTTCCCAGTACGTGTGATGAAAGTTCTCGGATGTGAAGGTGTCATTGTAACCAATGCTGCTGGTGGTATTGGTTATGGCCCTGGTACTTTGATGGCTATTTCAGACCATATCAATATGACGGGGCAGAACCCATTGATGGGTGAAAACTTGGATGATTTTGGTCCACGTTTCCCTGATATGTCTAAAGCCTACACACCAAAATACCGTGCTACTGCCCATGAAGTGGCTAAAAAACTTGGTATCAAGCTTGATGAAGGGGTCTATATCGGTGTAACTGGTCCAACTTATGAAACACCAGCAGAAATTCGTGCCTATAAGACACTTGGAGCAGATGCAGTCGGTATGTCTACGGTTCCTGAAGTTATTGTGGCAGCCCACTCAGGTTTGAAAGTTCTTGGTATTTCATGTATCACTAACTTTGCGGCTGGTTTCCAAGAAGAACTTAATCACGAAGAAGTTGTAGAAGTGACTGAACGTGTTAAAGGTGATTTCAAAGGCTTACTTAAAGCAATTCTTGCTGAACTATGAGAAAAAAATAAGTAGGAAAGCATTTCGGTGAGTTGGAAGATGAATGAAATAATTAACTTCCATATAGAATTATGATATGAAAATTGAATGAGGTCCCCATACTTTTACAAACCTCATCAAATCCTTGTTAACCAAGTATAAAAATGAAACTGTGATGCTAAAGGAGATTAGCTGATTGGAGAGTATTGTTGGTAAAGAGGGTGAAAAAAATAAAAGAAAGATATATGAATAAATGAAAATTAATCAACGAATTATGCGTTTTGGTATAAAAAAACTAAGTATCGGAGTTGTGTCTGTTGCAGTTGGTTTTGCTTTTTTAGCACCGACAGGAATTTCTGCCAATGAAGGCAGTCCAGTTGTGAAAAACGAAACTCCTCTAGTAGTAAATGCAACGGATAGTCCGGCAAAACTAGACAGTACCGATAAAAAACAGGAAATATCTATTACAGAGGAGAAAACTACAGTTGCTCAATCAACTCTAGAGACAAAAGAAGTTGTTAAAACTCAGAAAGAAAAAGCAGGAGAAGAATTATATCAAAAAGAATCTGCTGTACCTCATGAGGAATTGAAGAAAGAGGAAATTCTAAAGGATGAGCCAAAAAATTCTCGACCAGTAACAGAGGCAGACTTTGTCAAAATTTCTAAAGGAGAGCTCCATGTAGAGAAGGATCTTGTCGATAATTCTTTATACGGTGGAAAATTTTTAGATCCTGATGGAGATGATGATCATGATGGAATAAAAAATAAGGATGAATTGTATGTTTACAATAAAGATGGGAAAGACTACTTAGGATACCATAGCCATCCTTTACTAGCAGATAGTGATGGAGATGGACTAGAGGACGGGGAAGATGATAATAAGAAACAATGGTATGTCACAGATCGTGATTCCCTCCTTTTTATGGAGTTGGCTTATCGTGATGATGCTTACATTGACAAAATTCTAGATCATAAAAATCCTTTTCCAAGTCTTTATCTTGATCGTCAAGAATATAAAATGATGCACAATGAACTGGCACCATTTTGGAAGATGAAAAAGGCTTATCATACAGCAAGTGGCTTGGATGCTTTCTTATTTGAGACCAAGAGCGATCTCCCTTATCTCAAAGATGGAACGGTGCATATGTTGGCTATACGTGGAACAAGACTGAATGATGCGAAAGATTTAAGTACAGATTTTGTTTTGTTTGGAGGAAATAAACCTGCACAAGCGGATGATATCCGTAATGTTGTAAAAGAACTGGCGCAGGATTCTAGCATTACCAATCTGTATATGACGGGTCATTCGCTAGGAGGCTACTTAGCTCAAATAGCAGCAGTTGAAGCTTATCAGAAATATCCTACTTTTTATAGTAATGTTTTGAAAAAAGTTACGACATTTAGCGCTCCTAAAGTAATTACTTCTCGAACTATTTGGAATGCAAAAAATGGTTTCTGGGATGTAGGGTTAGAAAGTCGTAAGTTAGCTCTATCTGGTAAAATAAAACATTATGTGGTCGATAATGATAATGTTGTGACATCATTGATTCGTAATGATAATGATATTGTAACTTTTACAGGTAACTCTAGTTTCAAACACCGTTCGCGTGGTTATTTTGAAAGTAGAATGAATGCTATCCCGAATTTTAATATTGGAAAACGTGATACGCTTGATAAACAGGGATATCGTGATCAAAAATTGGACAAAGTTTATTTCTTTAAGAAACAACAAGTCCCTCTGTCATCTAGTCAACCAAGCGCTGAACCTCTTGAAAATATAGCTCTAGGGAAACGAGTAACTCAAAGTTCGACAGCTTTTGGAGGAGATGCTAGAAGAGCAGTTGATGGGAAATTAGATGGAAATTACGGACATAATTCTGTCACTCATACAGATTTTCAATCAAAACCTTGGTGGCAAGTTGATTTAGACAAGGAAGAAACGATTCGTCAAATCAATATTTATAATCGAACAGATACTGCTCAGGATAGGCTTACCAATTTTAATGTGATTCTTTTGGATAGTTCTGGGAAAGAAATTGAAAGAAAGCGTATTGCATACTTACGAGATAGTTCCGCTCAGATTTCGATTGATTATAAGAAAGCTCGTTTTGTACGCATTGAGTTAGATGGATATAATGCTCTCAGTCTTGCAGAAGTCCAAGTGTATCGTGCTGAGAATATCGCTTGGAAAAAACAAGCTCAGCAAAGTTCTACTGATTTTGGTGGAGATGCTAGTCGTGCCTTGGATGGCGATACCAATAGTAGTTATAGCCAGCAATCAATTACCCATACAAAATTTGAAAACCAACCTTGGTGGGAAGTTGATTTAGGTCGTACAGAACAGGTAGGACTTGTTCGCCTTCATAACCGTGGGGATGGAGAACTTTCTAAACGTCTGTCAGACTTTGATGTGATTTTATATGATGAAAAAGGGACAGAAGTTGCTAGACAATATGTTTCTCGCTTAGAAGGAAGCAGTTTAGATCTCCAGTTGAATGGTAAACTAGGCCGCCGTGTTCGCATTCAATTGCGTCAAAAAAATCAAGCTCTCAGCCTTGCAGAAGTAGAAGTTTTTCGATTTGTAGCTAAAAATAATGTAACTACTCAAGCTTCTAAGCCTGTACAATTGTTAAACTACACTCCTGTAAAAGATAAGACCCTAACTATTCAACATAGTGGTGCTTATATTGCACGTTATTCAATATCGTGGGAAGAAGTTACAGTAGATAAAAATGGTCAATCAGTTGTCCGAAGTCGTTCTTGGGAAGAGAATGGGCGCAATCAGACCGCAGGTTCTATCCTCAATCTCCCAATTAAGTCTAATATGCGCAATCTTCGAATTAAGATCGAAAAGAGAACAGGTCTTATCTGGAATAGATGGCAAACAATCTATGACAACAGACCTATTCTTGCCCAACCACATCGAAAAATTACTCACTGGGGAACAACATTGAATTCTAAGGTGAGTGATGATGATGTCTTGTAATCTGATGGTACAATGACAGTTAGTTTGTCTAGTTTATAAGAAAGCACTAGCTGATCTTGAACAGAACTCAGCTAGTTCTCTGAGAGAGAACAAAAATTAAACAGAAAGGTAGAGCGCGTGTTCAGATTTGAACACGAGCGGAAAACTTTTCATAACAATAAAAGAAAGGAAGGGTAGTTCGGGTTTGAATTGAACCCGGGCTAGAGGCTTTGTAAAAAAGATAAATCCTCCTAGATGCCTTACATCTTTGTCGGATTTCCTATTTTTACTTTGTTCTCTGTTGCTATCCTAAATATACAAAAAAGAAAGGTAGAGCGTGTGTTTTGATTTGAACACGAGCGGAAAACTTGGAAAATAGATAATCTGACTGAGAAATCAGGATTTCTCGTCAGATTCCTAATTTTCAGTCGTTTTCTTGTCGCTCTTTGTATCATAAATTATGTCTATCCATATTGCTGCTCAGCAGGGTGAAATTGCTGATAAAATTCTTCTTCCTGGGGATCCTCTTCGTGCTAAGTTTATTGCGGAGAATTTCCTTGAAGATGCTGTTTGCTTTAACGAAGTGCGTAACATGTTTGGTTACACAGGTACTTACAAAGGTCACCGTGTATCTGTCATGGGAACTGGGATGGGAATGCCATCTATTTCGATTTATGCGCGTGAGTTGATTGTTGACTACGGTGTGAAAAAATTAATCCGTGTGGGAACTGCGGGTTCTTTGAATGAAGATGTCCATGTTCGTGAATTGGTTTTGGCGCAGGCAGCTGCAACTAACTCAAACATCATCCGCAACGATTGGCCACAGTACGATTTTCCACAAATCGCTAGCTTTGATTTGCTTGATAAGGCCTACCATATCGCTAAAGAACTCGGTATGACAACCCACGTTGGGAACGTTTTATCATCTGATGTCTTTTACTCAAACTACTTTGAAAAGAACATTGAGCTTGGTAAGTGGGGAGTCAAGGCTGTGGAAATGGAAGCAGCGGCTCTTTACTATCTTGCTGCTCAACACCATGTTGATGCTTTAGCTATTATGACTATTTCAGATAGTTTGGTTAATCCAGATGAAGATACAACTGCAGAAGAACGTCAAAACACCTTCACTGATATGATGAAGGTTGGTTTGGAAACATTGATTGCAGACTAAAGGTAGGCTATATTCAGAATGATTTCTCTTGTTCTCAAAATGATAACTATTAACAATGAATCAATCCTGAAATAGGTAAGAATAAGGAAATTGAAGGAAGCCTAATTGTATCAAAGGGCTAACAGGAGTTAGTTTAAGACCTCATAATAATCAAATAAAGTTGGAAGCCAAGTTGACAAGAAGTCAAGGCTTTCAACTTTTTAACTTGAAAATTCCTAGGAGTACAAAATGGATAAGATTGAACAATTACAAGGTATTATTGATCAAAGTCAGAGAATTGTCTTTTTCGGTGGTGCAGGGGTTTCTACAGAGTCTAATATTCCAGATTTTCGTAGTTCAGATGGTATATATAGTCTGAAACTAGGTCGCCATTTTACTGCCGAGCAACTGGTTTCACGCACTATGTTTGAGCGCTATCCAGAGGATTTTTTTGATTTCTACAAAAAGTATCTGGTCTATCCTGATGCTAAGCCGAATTTAGCACATGATTATCTAGCGTCTTTGGAAAAAACAGGTAAATTAAAGGCGATTGTGACGCAAAATATCGATAGCCTCCATGAAATGGCAGGATCTCAGAAAGTTTTGAAACTGCATGGTAGTGCAGATCGTAATTATTGTTTGGGCTGTCATCGCTTTTATGATTTGACTGCCTTTTTGGCACTTGAAGGTCCAGTTCCCCACTGCTTAGATTGTGGTAAGGTGGTCAAACCTGACGTAACACTTTATGAGGAAGAGCTAGATATGGATGTATTTAGTCGCGCAGCCCAAGTCATTCATCAAGCAGATTTGTTGATCATTGGTGGAACTTCCTTAGTTGTTTACCCTGCAGCTAGCCTAATCAATTATTTTTCAGGGTCAAATCTTGTCGTTATCAACAAGTCCAGCACTCCTCAAGACAGCCAAGCTGATTTAGTTATCGAAGGTAAGATTGGAGAAGTTTTTTCTAAATTGAGACAATAAAAAACTGAAAGAAGTAGGACTATACTTCCTTTAGTTTTTTTGTATCACGAACTCAGAAACTATGAACAAGATTCTCTTCATTTCTAGGGGAATTTTATTGTTGATTTATAAATTGCTCGAGTTATTTTTAATTGTTGAATAAAAGGAAAAAAGGAAGACTTTCTGGATGAAAAACTTCCTTTTTTAGTCAATCAGTACATGCTGATTTTAATGAAATGCTACTATATTGTTTACTTTTTTAAAGATTGCAAAAAACAATCAATCTCTGCTTGAGAATGGAGAATATGCATCTTTTCTGGGTAAGTATTGTTTAAGTATTGGTATCTATCCTTAGCATTTTTTGTTCGACCATCCCAGAGAATCCAACGAATAAATTCCCAGTTGAATTGCTCGGGGCATCCCTTAGCCATACTTTCTCTCACTTTTCCTCTGTATTTTAAATAGCGCTTAAAGGCTCTTAGCAAACAATTCCAAGCAGAGAAGTTTAAAAAGATGATTTGGTCAGCTTCCTGCATTCTTTCCTCGTAATAGCACCAAGAATAATTCCCATCAATGACCCAATCTTCATGCTTGGTGAGAAAGCTTTTCATCTCGGTCAACATCCATTCGCGGTCACTGTCTTGCCAACCAGGTTGAAATTGGAGTGTGTCCATGTGAAGTTTTGGGATGGAGTAGTAGAGAGATAACTTTTCAGCTAGCGTTGACTTACCAGCACCAGAATATCCGATAATTGCGATTTTCATTTTCTACCCTTTCCTATTTGGAGACAAAAAAACAGCCTCTATGGACTGTTTCTTATTTAGCAAGTTTAGCTGAAAGACGAGCTTTATCGCGGCTTGCTTTGTTTTTGTGAATCAAACCTTTAGTTTCTGCTTTATCGATAGCTGAGCTAGCAGCACGGAAAAGTTCTTCAGATGGGTTTGCTTCGAAAGCTTTGATAGCAGTACGCATAGCTGATTTTTGAGCTGAGTTCTTTTCGTTTTGTTTAACGTTCAATTCAGCGCGTTTGATAGCTGATTTAATGTTTGCCAATGTTCTTACCTCCATATTTACTAACTATACCATTATATCTGAAAACTTACGTTTTGACAAGGGAAAATTACTTTTTTAAGTAAATTTCATCGATTTCATGGTTCTTTGTTTTATGAAGAATCACTTCTGCACGATTTCTGGTTGGTTCAATATAATTTTGTAGATTTGTGAGATTGATACTGGTCCAGACTTGATGGGCAAAGGATTCCACTTCCCCAATTGGCATTTGAGTAAAACGATAATAGTAGCTATCAGGGTCGTTTTGGGCTAGGCTCAGCATTTTTAAGAAACGGTCCAGATACCAACTCTCGATGTCATCGACTGAAGCATCAACATAGATGGAAAAGTCAAAGAAGTCAGTAATGTAGAGACGCTCGTTTTGTGGATTTTGAAAGACATTTATTCCCTCAACAATCACAAAATCAGCAGCTTTGACGCTTTGCTTTTCCTCAGGTACGATGTCGTAGACTTCATGAGAATAGACAGGAATATCTACATCTTGTCCATTTTTGATGTGATCCAGGAAGTTGAGAAGAGCTTCCATATCATAGCTTTCAGGAAATCCCTTGCGATTTAAGATCCCTTGTTCAATCAAGGTCTGGTTGGGATAGAGAAAGCCATCAGTTGTTACCAACTCAACCCTAGCATCTGTAAGTGTACGGGACAGTAGGATTTGAAGTAGGCGACTGGTTGTGGATTTTCCAACGGCAACACTTCCAGAAACCCCAATGATAAAAGGCTGGGATTTGCTTTCACGTTGAAGGAAAATTCCTTTGGAAAAGGCCAAATCATCCTTGGTACGCTTGTAAATATGGATGAGATGGGCTAGGGGAAGATAGACATCGGTAACATCCTGTAAACTAATCTGGTCATTAAAACTCTTGATGGACTCTAATTCCTCTTCTGTCAAAGGAGGTGTTGTCTTTCGATGTAAAGATTGCCAAGTCTGGCGGCTGATTTTTTCAAAATGTAAAAATTCGTTGGTCATTTGTTTTCCCCTAGATATTTTGTTTATCATACCATAAAAAGCTAAAAAAATAAAGCGGTTTCTTGATGATAGTAAGCCAATATCGTATAATAGAGGTTGACCAATTTATTGATGAAGTAGGAGATAGTTTCTACTGATTTGTAAGCTAATAAAGGGGGCTTTTTAGTTCACCACTTATAGGAGGTGTACTATGAAAATCTTAAAACGTTACACATTGGAACTTTGTTTTATTTTAAGTTTTGCACTACCTTTTATAAAAGGGGCGAATGCAGATAATGGTAGACGCTTTGTGGAAATCTATTACGGTTTTACTTTTTTGATGGAACATGCTATTGTAACAGCTATCTTTATCTGTTCGCTCTTGATTGCTTTCTTACTAAAAAAACGGTGGACGAAATGGCTTGCTGCTGGTAGTTATCTATTTTTGATTTTGTGGATTGCTACAGAGGGTTATTTCTTCAGCATGTCACTGGAAGATTTGATACGACTTTGGACCAGTTTGGAAATCCTGACACAAACTTATCAGTTGGGCTTTTATCTAAACATCTTGTTGGGAATTTTGTTGATAATAAAGTATTTTAAGGTTAAGCAATAGAAATAATATAGGTGATAAACTTTTTGTTTTTATCTGGACTGTGATATTTATAGTTCTAAATGGTTTATTATTTATAAGTGTTGAAAGAGATTGAAGAAAATGTCTTCGTGACTAGCTTTCTTCAGTCTTTTTCGTTTTATTATCAATTTGTAAACGATTTACAATTTAAGTCAAATTATGGTAAAATAGTTTCATGAGTAAAATGTATTATGCAGAAAATCCTGATGCTGCTCACGACATTCATGAGTTGAGAGTGGACTTGTTGGGAGAAAAAATGACCTTTTTGACGGATGCGGGTGTTTTTAGCAAGAAAATGATTGACTTTGGAAGTCAACTCTTGCTCAAGTGTCTTGAGGTCAACCAAGGAGAAACTGTCCTGGATGTAGGCTGTGGTTACGGACCTTTGGGCTTGTCTTTAGCTAAGGCTTATGGTGTTCAGGCGACCATGGTCGATATTAATAATCGTGCCTTGGATTTGGCGCGGCAAAATGCTGAACGAAATAAAGTAGAAGCGACGGTTTTTCAGTCCAACATCTATGAACAAGTTGAAGGACATTTTGACCATGTCATTTCCAATCCCCCTATCCGTGCGGGCAAGCAAGTAGTTCATGAAATCATTGAGAAAAGTAAAGATTTCTTGGAAACTGGTGGAGATTTGACCATCGTTATCCAGAAAAAACAAGGGGCTCCAAGTGCTAAGTCCAAGATGGAAGATGTGTTTGGCAATTGTGAAATCGTCAAAAAAGATAAGGGATACTATATCCTTAGAAGTGTGAAAGAATGAGAGCAGTTGATTTAATCCAAAAGAAACGAGATGGTCAAGAACTGACTTCTAGTGAAATTGAATGGCTGGTAGAAGGCTATGTGTCAGGAACTGTTCCTGACTATCAGATGTCTGCCTTTGCTATGGCTGTTTATTTTAAAGGAATGACGACTCGAGAAATCTCTGATTTGACCATGAAAATGGTTCAGACAGGTCAAGAGTTTGATTTATCAGCTATTGAAGGGGTTAAGGTTGACAAGCATTCTACTGGGGGTGTTGGTGATAAGGTAACCTTGATTTTGGCTCCTCTTGTTGCTAGCTTTGGTGTGCCTGTGGCAAAAATGAGTGGTCGTGGTCTCGGCCATACTGGTGGAACAATTGATAAATTGGAGTCCATTAAGGGATATCAAGTAGAACGTAGTCAAGAGGATTTCATTAATCAAGTGCAGGATATTGGAG
>CAUPZW010000016.1:0-43343 GCA_963515655.1 Streptococcus mitis | reverse complement strand
GAGCGATAAAAATCCGTTTTTTGAAGTTTTCAAAGTTCCGAAAACCAAAGGCATTGCGTTTGATAAGTTTGATGAGATTATTGGTCGCTTCTAATTTAGCATTAGAATAGGGTAACTGAAGGGCATTGACGATTTTCTCTTTGTCCTTTAGAAAGGTTTTAAAGACAGTATGAAAAAGAGGATGAACCTGCTTTAGATTGTCTTCAATGAGTCCAAAGAATTTCTCAGACTCCTTATTCTGAAAGTGAAAAAGCAAGAGCTGATAGAGATTATAGTGGCATTTCAAATCTTCTGAATAGGTCAAAAGCTTGTCTAGGATTTCTTTATTGGTTAAGTGCATACGAAAAGTAGGGCGATAAAAACGCTTATCACTAAGTTTACGACTATCCTGTTGAATGAGTTTCCAGTAGCGCTTGATAGCCTTGTATTCATGAGATTTTCGCTCAAACTGATTCATGATTTGGACACGCACACGACTCATAGCACGGCTTAAGTGTTGAACGATGTGAAAGCGATCAAGTACAATTTTAGCACACGGAAAACGCTGTTTAGCCAAGTCATAGTAGGGACTAAACATATCCATAGTAATGATTTTCACCTGACAGCTAACGGCTCTATCATATTTAAGAAAGTGATCTCGAATGACGGCTTGTGTTCTACCCTCAAGAACAGTGATGATGTTGAGATTATCAAAATCTTGTGCAATGAAACTCATCTTTCCCTTAGTGAAGGCATACTCGTCCCAGGACATAATCTCAGGAAGATGAGAAAAATCATGATTAAAGTGAAAGTCATTGAGCTTACGAATAACAGTTGAAGTTGAAATGGCCAGCTGATGAGCAATATCGGTCATAGAAGTCTTTTCAATCAACTTTTGAGCAATCTTTCGGTTGACGATACGAGGGATTTGGTGATTCTTCTTGACGATAGAAATCTCAGCGACCATCATTTTCAAGCAATGATAGCACTTGAAACGACGCTTTTTTAGAAGAATTCTGGTAGGCATACCAGTCATTTCAAAGTAAGGAATTTTTGATGTTTTTGAAAGTCATATTTCTTCATTTGACTTCCGCACTCGGGACAAGATGGAGTATCATAGTCCAGTCTAGCGATGATTTCTTGTGTGTATCCTTCTTGATGATATCTAGAATCTGGATATTAGGATCTTTGATATCGAGTAATTTTGTGATAAAATATAGTTGTTCCATAGGATTCTTTCTAATGAGTTGTTTTGTCGCTTTTCATTGTAGGTCATATGGGACTTTTTTTCTACACAAAAAT
The DNA here is from genome assembly GCA_963515655.1 of Streptococcus mitis. GTDB lineage: Bacteria > Bacillota > Bacilli > Lactobacillales > Streptococcaceae > Streptococcus > Streptococcus mitis_DP. The sequence continues at coordinate 42,062 of CAUPZW010000016.1, read as the reverse complement.
AGGCTCCATAATATCTATAGGGAGGTATCCACTACAAATATTATAGAGCCTGTTTTTCTGTGTCTTGTTTTATGAGTAGTTGGCATATAAGTATATAGATATTAATCGTTCTTGTGAATAGATTATAGATTTATTAGACCCAAGGTAAGAAGTCATCTCTTGTTTTTATATTCAAAGCTATAGTGGTTAATATTTAAGGAGGCGATAAAGTTCAAGTAGCCAATAAGAAGAAATTCTCTTGTAGTTTAAGATTTTTTAGGATAGTTATGAATTTAATTCTCGATAAAGGGATCTATTTTAGGAGTCATTTTCTAGCTTCTTTAGGTAACCATCTCCGAATGGACCTCTTGTGATTCGCATTAGTTTACTTTTTCCATAGGGCATAGGAGTGTGTATAGTAGATATATTTACTGTAAAATGTCTATTCTGTGTTTTATTATGGATATATTTACTTCAATTTCTCCTAAGCATTGAGTTTTAACTCATGTTCCTCAAAAAGATGTTTAATGAGGTTAAAATTGTTAAATTTGAGTATAATATCTTGTAAAAAATTCTAAAATCCTATAAAATAAAAAGTGACGGAGGAATTTATGAATGTAAATCAGATTGTACGGATTATTCCTACTTTAAAAGTTAATAATAGAAAATTAAATGAAACATTTTATATTGAAACCCTTGGAATGAAGGCCTTATTAGAAGAGTCAGCCTTTCTATCACTAGGTGATCAAACAGGCCTTGAAAAACTGGTTTTAGAAGAAGCTCCAAGTATGCGTACTCGTAAGGTAGAGGGACGAAAAAAACTGGCTAGATTGATTATCAAGGTAGAAAATCCCTTGGAAATTGAAGGACTCTTATCTAAAACGGATTCGATTCATCAATTATATAAAGGTCAAAATGGCTACGCTTTTGAAATTTTTTCACCAGAAAATGATTTGATTTTGATTCATGCAGAAGATGACAGAGCAAGTCTAGTAGAAGTAGAAGAAAAGCCTGGATTTCAAACAGATTTGGAGTCAATCCTTTTAAGTAAATTTGAGATTTCCATGGAATTACACCTCCCAACTGATGTCGAAAGTTTCTTGGAAGTATCTGAAATTGGGGCGTTACTTGATTTTATCCCAGCTCAGGGTCAAGATTTGACTGTGGACAATACAGTTACTTGGGACTTATCTATGCTCAAGTTCTTGGTCAATGAACTAGATATAGCAAGTCTTCGCCAGAAGTTTGAGTCTACCGAATATTTTATTCCTAAGTCTGAAAAATTCTTCCTTGGAAAAGATAGAAATAATGTTGAATTGTGGTTTGAAGAAGTATGAAGTGGACCAAGATTATTAAAAAAATAGAAGAACAAATTGAGGCAGGGATTTATCCCGGAGCCTCTTTTGCATATTTTAAGGACAATCAATGGACGGAGTTCTATTTAGGACAGAGTAACCCAGAGCATGTCTTGGAGACTGAGGCAAGTCTAGTTTATGACCTAGCCAGTGTCAGCAAGGTTGTTGGGGTTGGCACAGTTTGTATCTTCTTGTGGGAAAAAGGCAAATTAGATATTGACAGACCTGTAATAGATTTTTTAGCTGAGAGTGATTATCCAGACATCACTATTCGCCAGCTCTTAACCCATGCTACGGATCTTGATCCTTTTATTCCCAATCGTGATCTTTTAACAGCTTCTGAATTAAAGGAAGCTATGTTTCATCTCAATAGACGAAATCAGCCAGCCTTTCTTTATTCGGATGTCCATTTTTTGCTGTTGGGTTTTATATTGGAAAGAATCTTTAATCAAGACTTGGATGTGATTTTACAGGAGCAAGTCTGGAAACCTTGGGGAATGGCGGATACCCAGTTTGGGCCTGTTGAGCTTGCTGTTCCAACAGTTAGAGGTGTCGAGGCAGGTCTGGTACATGATCCCAAGGCTCGCCTCCTGGGCAGACATGCAGGGAGTGCTGGTTTGTTTTCGACTGTAAAGGATTTACAAATCTTTTTAGAACACTATTTAGCAGATGATTTTGCAAGTGACTTGAGTCAAAATTTTTCACCTTTGGATGACAAGGAACGTTCTTTGGCATGGAATTTGGAAGGAGATTGGCTAGACCATACGGGCTATACAGGTACCTTTATCATGTGGAATCGTCAGAAGCAAGAAGCGGCCATTTTCCTATCCAACCGTACCTATGAAAAGGATGAGAGGGATCAATGGATTTTAGACCGTAATCAAGTGATGGACTTGATTCGTAAAGAAGAGTAAGGAGAGACATGTCAAATAGTTTAAAAGGGACTTTACTAACAGTTGTGGCTGGTATTGCTTGGGGTTTGTCAGGAACGAGTGGCCAATACCTGATGGCACACGGAATTTCGGCTTTAGTTTTAACTAACTTACGACTTTTAATCGCTGGCGGGATTCTCATGCTTTTGGCTTATGCTACTGCAAAGGATAAAATGCTGGCCTTCTTAAAGGATAGAAAAAGTTTGCTGTCTCTTCTCATTTTTGCTCTGATTGGACTCTTCCTCAATCAATTTGCCTATCTAACTGCTATTCAGGAAACCAATGCAGGAACAGCGACGGTGCTTCAGTATGTTTGTCCTGTCGGGATTTTGATTTATAGCTGTATCAAGGATAAGATGGCGCCGACACTGGGAGAGATAGTTTCTATCATATTAGCTATCGGAGGGACCTTTCTTATCGCCACTCATGGGCAGTTGGACCAGTTATCCATGACACCTGCCGGTCTGTTCTGGGGGCTCTTTTCTGCTCTGACTTACGCACTTTATATCATTTTGCCCATAGCCTTGATTAAGAAGTGGGGGAGCAGCTTGGTCATTGGTGTGGGAATGGTCATAGCAGGTTTAGTCGCCCTTCCTTTTACAGGAGTTCTACAGACTGCTATCCCAACTAGTCTTGATTTTCTCCTTGCATTTGCGGGCATTATCCTTATCGGGACTGTTTTTGCCTATACAGCCTTTCTAAAAGGAGCCAGTCTGATAGGACCGGTCAAGTCAAGCTTGTTGGCTTCAATTGAGCCAATATCGGCGGTTTTCTTTGCATTCTTAATAATGAATGAACAATTTTATCCCATTGATTTTCTTGGTATGGCAATGATATTAGTTGCTGTAACTCTGATTTCTTTGAAAGATTTACTCTTAGAAAAATAAAAAAGACTCTTTGTCCGTGACAGAGAGTTTTTGCCTAGTAATCTAATTGTTTTCAAGATAAAATTCAAAACGTTCGCCTACATATTGACTTTTTACATATTCAAAAGCTGTTCCATCTTCTAGGTAGGAAACTTGAGTCAGCCCAAGAATGGCATGTCCTCTTTCAACTTCCAAATAGTGAGCGATCTTTTCTTTAGCGAGGCGAGCATAGATGGTCTGCTGTGATTTACCAATACGGTAGCCATATTTTTGCAGGGTTTGGAAGAAATGACTGGTGATTTCTTCTTTTTTAAAGTTCTTAATAAATTTTTCAGGAATAGAAGCAACTTCATAAACCAGAGGAACATTGTCGGCATAGCGAACACGTTCCATTCGGATAATGTTTTCGGTTGGAGAAATTCCTAACTTAGCAACTTCTTGCTCATTTGGAATGGTTTTTCTGTAAGAAATGAGCTGGCTAGAGGGAATTTTGCCTTGAGACTTAACAATTTCAGTAAAACTGGTTGTCCCTCGCATCTTTTCTTGTACTCGAGTACTGGACACAAAGGTGCCGCTCCCTACCCTGCGTTCCAAAACGCCTTCTTCGACTAAAAGAGATACAGCTTGACGAAGGGTCATGCGGCTGACCTCGAATTGTTCAGCCAAATCTCTTTCACTTGGCAGCCTCTCACCAATGGCCCAACGGTGATCGTCAATATCCTTTTTAATCTGATCATGGATTTTCATATAAGCAGGTAGCATATTTTCACTTCGTTTCTATCTTTTCTCTATTGTACCCTAATAAACAAGAAAAAGTCAAACTTCGCCTTGTTTAGTTGGTAATTCACTAGTATTTGTGATAGAATATTGAGAAAAGATATTTCTTTTGAGAAAGGAAAAAGATGAGCAACATTTCAACTGATTTGCAAGATGTAGAAAAAATCATCGTATTGGACTATGGTAGCCAATACAACCAGCTGATTTCACGCCGTATCCGTGAGATTGGTGTTTTTTCAGAACTAAAGAGCCATAAAATTTCAGCTGCTGAAGTTCGTGAAATCAATCCTGTAGGAATCATCCTTTCAGGTGGTCCAAACTCGGTATACGAAGATGGTTCATTTGATATTGACCCAGAAATCTTCGAACTTGGAATTCCAATTTTGGGAATCTGTTACGGTATGCAGTTATTGACCCATAAACTTGGAGGAAAAGTTGTTCCTGCAGGTGATGCTGGAAATCGTGAATACGGTCAATCAACCCTAACACACACACCGTCAGCGCTTTTTGAATCAACACCTGATGAACAGACTGTTTTGATGAGCCATGGTGATGCAGTTACTGAGATTCCTGCTGACTTTGTTCGTACAGGTACATCAGCTGACTGTCCATACGCAGCCATCGAAAATCCAGATAAACACATTTACGGTATCCAATTCCATCCAGAAGTTCGTCATTCTGTATACGGAAATGATATCCTTCGTAACTTTGCCCTTAACATCTGTAAGGCTAAAGGCGACTGGACAATGGATAACTTCATTGATATGCAGATCCAAAAAATTCGTGAGACTGTTGGTGATAAACGTGTCCTTCTTGGCCTTTCAGGTGGAGTTGACTCATCAGTTGTTGGTGTTCTTCTCCAAAAAGCAATTGGAGATCAATTAATCTGTATCTTCGTTGACCACGGTCTTCTTCGTAAAGGGGAAGCAGACCAAGTTATGGACATGCTTGGTGGTAAGTTTGGTTTGAATATTGTCAAAGCAGACGCTGCTAAACGTTTCCTTGACAAACTTGCAGGTGTTTCTGACCCTGAACAAAAACGTAAAATCATCGGTAACGAGTTTGTCTATGTATTTGATGACGAAGCAAGCAAGCTCAAAGATGTGAAATTCCTTGCTCAAGGTACTTTATATACAGACGTTATCGAGTCTGGTACGGATACAGCTCAAACTATCAAGTCACACCACAACGTGGGTGGTCTTCCAGAAGATATGCAGTTTGAATTGATTGAACCACTCAATACTCTTTACAAGGATGAAGTTCGTGCCCTTGGTACAGAGCTTGGTATGCCAGACCATATCGTATGGCGCCAACCATTCCCAGGACCAGGACTTGCTATCCGTGTTATGGGTGAAATCACTGAAGAAAAGCTAGAAACAGTTCGTGAGTCAGACGCCATTCTTCGTGAAGAAATTGCTAAAGCAGGTCTTGACCGCGATATCTGGCAATACTTCACTGTTAATACAGGCGTCCGTTCAGTCGGTGTAATGGGTGACGGTCGTACATATGACTACACAATTGCTATCCGCGCTATCACTTCTATCGATGGTATGACTGCTGATTTTGCCAAAATTCCATGGGAAGTACTTCAAAAAATCTCAGTACGTATCGTAAACGAAGTGGATCATGTTAACCGTATCGTCTACGATATTACAAGTAAACCACCTGCAACCGTTGAGTGGGAATAGAGTTAATGAGTTAAAAAAAGCCTAGAAATCAATCTTTCTAAGGCTTTTTACTTTATTTTAACAACAATTTAACAACAAAACTATAATTTTCACTATAAACTATACTTATCTTTAATCTACTTTTAAATAGGTATATATGGTATAATATGGTATAATATGATAAATTTGAAGGTGTGGAGGAAAAAATAAGATGTTTGTGAGAAAATTTGAACCTAAAGATGCAGAAAAAGTGTCAGAATTAGTTGTAACAACTTTAAGAACTACTAATATCAAAGATTATTCATTAGAGTATATAGAAAATGATGTAAAGATTTTGCAACCACAAAATATTTTAGAAAGAGCAAACTGGATGCATTTTTATGTGGTATGTGATGCTGAAAAGATTGTTGGGTGTGGGGCGATAGGACCATATTGGGATAAAGAAGATGAAAGTAGTCTTTTCACTATTTTTGTACTACCGGATTATCAAGGAAAAGGTGTAGGGCGAATGATTATTGAAACACTTGAGAAAGATGAATTTTTCCTTCGGGCAAAAAGAGTAGAAATTCCAGCTTCTATAACTGCAACACCTTTTTATTTGAAGATGGGATATAATTATAAGAATGGGATTACTCTTCCGGACGAAGAAGGGTTATTGAGATTGGAAAAATATAGATAAATTGAGGCTTTCTTGGCAACAACGGAAAGACAACTCCCAGTTTGTCGAACGTAAAGTATTAAAGACGATAGAAATAAAAAATCTATCGTCTTTTTCATGCCTATTTTCAATTTATATTGTGAGCAATAAATAGGGAAAACTCGCAAGAGTTGCTAACTAGTATTTCAAATGTAATCTCGGAATTATATGAATTATAACTAATAATACGGTAAACACTAATAGTTTACCGTAGGAATCTAAAGTTTAATCGGACAGACTTCGCTAGTCAGACAAAACTTTAGATTGAAAATTTTTAGTATTCTGATTGCCATTAAATTTACTTTTTCTGACAATATTATCACTCACCACTACTTTCCCAGTCATCCTAGTAGCTACTTCTTTCATAGCATTTGGCCTTAAATGAGAGTAGGTTCCAAGTGTTGTCTTAATATCAGCATGTCCTAGACGATTTTGCATTTCTAAATCATTCATTCCTAGAGAGAGCATAAAGCTGGCATGAGAATGCCTTAAATCGTGGATCCTTATTGATTTTATTTTTGCGTAATCACTATGAGATTTTAGAACACGTTTAAGAGTTGATTTTACCAACGGACTATCTGCTATGGAAAATACAAATTTACATTCTCCTATTTGAGATTGTGCTTTCTTCCAATATTTCAAATGTTCTAATGTATCATCATCAAGATACAAAAGCCTTACACCTGATATAGATTTTGTATCAGTAAGATACCACTCTTTTTGGCTTTTATAATACATTGAGCAGTTTATTAAAGCAGTACCTTTTTCAAAATCTATTTTCGACCATTCAATAGCTTGTAATTCACTTGTCCTAACTCCAGTCATAAAGAAAAACCAAAATGTAGTAAAATACAATAATTCATAGATATTAGATTTATCAAATGTACTAATGAATAGCTGAAATTCTTCTACCGTCCAAAAATCAACTTTAGGACGGTCTTTTTTTACGTTTCCTACCGTCTTAGCAACATTATTTGACAACATACCCAATTTAACTGCTAAATCAAAAATCTGTTGTAACATTTGATGAACAGAACGAATATAATTATTAGATAACCCCTCTATAAACATTGCATTTTGCCACTTCTTTACATGAGGTGCTTGAATATCCGATAACTTCATATTCTCAAAAAATGACAGTCTTTTAAATTTTGATTGTGTCATATCAAAAGTACGTTTTCTTACTTGGCTCTTATAGTCTGGTATAAAATAATCATCAAGAAACTTTTTAAAAGTCATTGTGCTATTAACAGTTATAGAACCTTTACCAAAGTCGGCAAGCATAATATTTTTCTTGAAGTAGAAGAATACCATTATCTCCGTTAACAACAATTTAACAACAAAAGACTCAAATAATATCAAATCGTACTCATTGATTGTATTATCAATCACTATTAAATCAACTACCCTAAATAGCCAATATCTGACTTTTAGTGAGTGGGAATAGTCGTTTAAGGACTAGATTATTCCATGTAGTTTAATTAGCCAGTATCTTTGGATACTGGTTTTTACTTTATCGGCTCTTTTTACTACTTGTTTCAACTGCTGAAAGATTAGAATTGTCAAAACAATCTGTCCAGGCTTGATTTTATGGCTTATTTACTATAAAATGAGAAGGAAAAACGTCAAACTTTTATATTGCAAATAGGAGAAAACATGACAAAAACATTAAAACGTCCTGAGGTTTTATCACCTGCAGGGACTTTAGAGAAGCTAAAGGTAGCTGTTCAGTATGGAGCAGATGCTGTCTTTATCGGTGGTCAGGCCTATGGTCTTCGTAGCCGTGCTGGAAACTTTACCTTTGAACAGATGGAAGAAGGTGTTCAGTTTGCGGCTAAGTACGGTGCCAAGGTCTATGTAGCTGCCAACATGGTTATGCACGAAGGAAATGAAGCTGGTGCCGGTGAGTGGTTCCGTAAACTGCGTGATATCGGAATCGCGGCAGTTATCGTGTCTGATCCTGCCTTGATTATGATTGCAGCGACAGAAGCGCCTGGTCTTGAAATCCACCTCTCTACCCAAGCCAGTGCCACTAACTATGAAACGCTTGAGTTCTGGAAAGAATTGGGCTTGACTCGTGTCGTTTTGGCGCGTGAGGTTTCGATGGAAGAATTAGCTGAAATCCGCAAACGTACTGATGTAGAAATTGAAGCCTTTGTCCACGGAGCCATGTGTATTTCTTACTCTGGTCGTTGTACTCTTTCAAACCACATGAGTATGCGTGATGCTAACCGTGGTGGTTGCTCTCAGTCTTGTCGTTGGAAATACGACCTTTACGATATGCCATTTGGTCAAGAACGCAAGAGCTTGAAAGGTGAAATTCCTGAAGAATTTTCAATGTCAGCCGTTGATATGTCTATGATTGACCATATTCCAGATATGATTGAAAATGGAGTGGACAGTCTTAAGATTGAAGGGCGTATGAAGTCTATTCACTACGTATCAACAGTAACCAACTGCTATAAGGCGGCTGTGGATGCATATCTTGAAAGTCCTGAAAAGTTTGAAGCTATTAAGCAAGACTTGATTGATGAAATGTGGAAGGTTGCTCAACGTGAATTGGCAACAGGTTTTTACTACGGTACACCATCTGAAAATGAGCAGTTGTTTGGTGCTCGTCGTAAAATTCCTGAGTACAAGTTTGTTGCTGAAGTGGTTTCTTATGATGATGCGACACAAACAGCAACCATTCGCCAACGGAACGTCATTAACGAAGGGGACCAAGTTGAATTTTATGGCCCAGGTTTCCGTCATTTTGAAACTTATATCGAAGATTTGCACGATGCAAAAGGAAATAAGATCGACCGCGCTCCAAATCCAATGGAACTCTTGACAATCAAGGTTCCACAACCTGTTCAAGCAGGAGACATGGTTCGAGCTCTCAAAGAAGGTCTTATCAATCTTTATAAGGAAGATGGAACTAGTGTCACAGTTCGAGCTTAATAAGTAAGTAGAAAACGAAAGCTTTCCCTTTAATCCTACTTACTAAAAGAGCATTAGGTTAAAAATATATCAATTTCCATCCGAGATTTTATCTCGGATTTTTTCACTATTTTTCAGAAAGACCTAGATAATGGACGGATTTATTACAAGTTTTTTCCAAAGATTTCTATATAATAGACTCAAAAATAGTAAAATTGGAAATAATTTTCATTAAACGCTTTCAACGTAAGTAAAAAGTTGACAAATCCAATTTTTAGGACTAAACTAAGTAAGTAAATTTTAATTAAAAGGAGAATTCGTCATGAATTTAACATTTTTCGGTCTATGTCTTGCCTGTATGGGTGTGTCTCTTGGTGAGGGGTTGTTGATGAATGGTTTGTTGAAATCAGTAGCACGCCAACCAGATATTATCGCTGAGTTTCGTAGTCTGATGTTTTTAGGGGTTGCCTTTATTGAAGGAACTTTCTTCGTAACTCTTGTCTTCTCATTTATCATTAAATAACGAAATATAAATTGGAGAAGGGAGAATGTTAGATGGAAGAAAGTATCAATCCAACCATCAATATTGGTCCTGTTACCTTTGATTTAACTTTGACAGCCTTGACTTTGCTGTCTGTGTTTCTGATTTTTGCATTTATCTATTGGGCAAGTCGTAATATGACCTTGAAACCCAAAGGTAAACAAAATGTACTAGAGTATCTCTATGATTTTGTAATTGGATTTACAGAACCTAACCTTGGTTCCCACTACATAAAAGATTACTCACTCTTTTACTTATGTTTATTTCTTTTTATGGTTATCGCCAATAATCTTGGTTTGATGGCTAAACTTCAAACAACAGATGGGACAAACCTTTGGACATCGCCAACTGCAAATCTGTCATTTGACCTTGTCTTGTCTTTCTGTATTATTGTGATGGCGCACATTGAGGGGATTCGTCGTCGTGGGATTAAACAATACCTAAAAGGTTTTGTAACTCCTGCATTTATGACACCGATGAATCTACTTGAAGAAGTCACGAATTTCCTTTCTCTTGCTTTGCGGATTTTTGGGAATATCTTTGCAGGTGAAGTAATGACAAGCTTGCTTCTTGTACTTTCACATCAGGCTATTTTTTGGTATCCAATCGCATTTGGGACAAACTTAGTTTGGACTGCATTTTCCGTGTTCATTTCTTGTGTACAGGCCTATGTCTTTACACTATTATCCTCTATGTACCTAGGAAATAAAATTAATGATGAAGAGTAGAAAGGAGTAACTGATGCACGTAACAGTAGGTGAATTAATTGGTAATTTTATTTTAATCGCTGGCTCTTTTATCCTTTTGCTAGTCTTGATTAAAAAATTTGCATGGTCTAATATTACAGGCATTTTCGAAGAAAGAGCTGAAAAAATTGCTTCAGATATTGATAGAGCTGAAGAAGCACGTCAAAAAGCGGAAGTATTGGCTCAAAAACGCGAAGATGAATTGGCTGGTAGCCGTAAAGAAGCTAAGACAATCATTGAAAATGCAAAGGAAACAGCTGAGAAAAGTAAGGCTAGTATTTTAGCAGATGCTAAACTAGAAGCAGGACGCTTAAAAGAAAAAGCAAACCAAGAAATTGCTCAAAACAAAGCTGAAGCTTTACAAAGCGTTAAGGGTGAGGTAGCAGATTTGACCATCAGCTTGGCTGGTAAAATCATCTCACAAAACCTTGACGGTCATGCCCATAAAGAACTCATTGATCAGTATATCGATCAGCTAGGAGAAGCTTAATGGACAAGAAAACAGTAAAGGTAATTGAAAAATACAGCATGCCTTTTGTCCAATTGGTACTTGAAAAAGGAGAAGAAGACCGCATTTTTTCAGATTTGACTCAAATCAAGCAAGTTGCTGAAGAAACAGGTTTACCTTCTTTTTTAAAAAAAGTGGCAGTAGACGAGTCTGATAAGGAAAAAACAATTGCTTTCTTTCAAGACTCTGTGTCACCTTTATTACAAAACTTTATCCAGGTTCTTATCTACAATCACAGAGCAAATCTCTTTTATGATGTGCTCGTAGATTGCTTGAACCGACTTGAAAAAGAAACAAATCGATTTGAAGTGACGGTTACTTCTGCTCATCCTTTAACAGATGAACAAAAGAGTCGCTTGCTCCCTTTGATTGAGAAAAAAATGTCTCTGAAAGTAAGGAGTGTAAAAGAACAAATCGATGAAAGTCTCATTGGTGGTTTTGTCATTTTTGCCAATCACAAGACAATTGATGTGAGTATTAAACAACAACTTAAAGTTGTTAAAGAAAATTTGAAATAGAAAGTGGTGTTCTTTTGGCAATTAACGCACAAGAAATCAGCGCTTTAATTAAGCAACAAATTGAAAATTTCAAACCCAATTTTGATGTGACTGAAACAGGTGTTGTAACCTATATCGGGGATGGTATCGCGCGTGCTCACGGCCTTGAAAATGCCATGAGTGGAGAGTTGTTGATTTTTGAAAACGGCTCTTATGGTATGGCTCAAAACTTGGAGTCAACAGACGTTGGTATTATCATCCTAGGTGACTTTACAGATATCCGTGAAGGCGATACAATCCGCCGTACAGGTAAAATCATGGAAGTCCCAGTAGGTGAGAGTCTGATTGGTCGTGTTGTGGATCCACTCGGTCGTCCAGTTGACGGTCTTGGAGAAATCCACACTGATAAAACTCGTCCAGTAGAAGCGCCAGCTCCTGGTGTTATGCAACGTAAGTCTGTATCAGAACCATTGCAAACTGGTTTGAAAGCTATTGACGCCCTTGTACCGATTGGCCGTGGTCAACGTGAGTTGATTATCGGTGACCGTCAGACAGGGAAAACAACCATTGCGATTGATACAATCTTGAACCAAAAAGGTCAAGATATGATCTGTATCTATGTTGCGATTGGACAAAAAGAATCAACAGTTCGTACGCAAGTAGAAACACTTCGTCAGTACGGTGCCTTGGACTACACAATCGTTGTGACAGCCTCTGCTTCACAACCATCTCCATTGCTCTTCCTAGCTCCTTATGCTGGGGTTGCCATGGCAGAAGAATTTATGTACCAAGGTAAGCATGTTTTGATCGTTTATGATGATCTTTCAAAACAAGCGGTGGCTTATCGTGAGCTTTCCCTCTTGCTTCGTCGTCCACCAGGTCGTGAAGCCTTCCCAGGGGATGTTTTCTACCTTCACAGCCGTTTGCTTGAGCGCTCAGCTAAAGTTTCTGATGAACTTGGTGGTGGATCTATTACAGCCCTACCATTTATCGAGACACAAGCGGGAGATATCTCAGCCTATATCGCAACCAACGTGATCTCTATCACTGACGGACAAATCTTCCTTGGTGATGGTCTCTTCAATGCGGGTATTCGTCCAGCCATTGATGCGGGTTCATCTGTATCTCGTGTAGGTGGTTCGGCACAAATCAAAGCCATGAAGAAAGTTGCTGGTACACTTCGTATCGACCTTGCTTCATACCGTGAGTTGGAAGCCTTCACTAAGTTTGGTTCTGACTTGGATGCAGCAACACAGGCTAAGTTGAACCGTGGACGTCGTACCGTTGAAGTCTTGAAACAACCTGTTCACAAACCATTACCTGTTGAGAAACAAGTAACCATTCTCTATGCTTTGACACATGGTTTCTTGGATACTATTCCAGTAGATGATATTGTTCGTTTCGAGGAAGAGTTCCATGCCTTCTTTGACGCTCAACATCCAGAGATTTTAGAAACCATTCGTGATACAAAAGACTTGCCAGAAGAAGCAGTCTTGGATGCTGCGATTACAGAGTTTCTCAATCAATCCAGCTTCCAATAAGAATAGAGGTGTCAGATGGCAGTATCTCTAAATGATATTAAAACAAAAATCGCCTCAACAAAAAATACGAGTCAAATCACTAATGCCATGCAAATGGTATCAGCTGCTAAGCTTGGTCGCTCTGAAGAAGCTGCTCGCAACTTCCAAGTTTACGCTCAGAAAGTTCGCAAGCTATTGACAGATATCCTTCATGGTAATGGATCTGGTGGCTCAACCAATCCCATGTTGATTAGCCGTCCTGTGAAGAAGACAGGCTATATCGTCATCACTTCAGACCGCGGTTTGGTTGGAGGTTATAATTCCTCTATTCTAAAAGCGGTTATGGAGTTGAAGGAAGAATACCATCCAGATAGTACAGGTTTTGAAATGATCTGTATCGGTGGAATGGGAGCTGATTTCTTTAAGGCTCGTGGTATTCAACCACTTTATGAACTACGTGGCTTGGCGGATCAACCTAGCTTTGATGAAGTTCGCAAGATTATTTCAAAAACTGTTGAAATGTATCAAAATGAACTTTTTGATGAACTCTATGTCTGCTATAACCACCATGTCAATACGCTAACCAGTCAAATGCGTGTGGAACAAATGCTTCCGATTGTTGACTTGGATCCCAATGAAGCGGATGAAGACTACAGCTTGACTTTTGAATTGGAAACCAGCCGAGAAGAAATTTTGGAGCAGTTGCTGCCTCAGTTTGCAGAAAGTATGATTTACGGAGCTATTATCGATGCCAAGACAGCCGAAAATGCTGCAGGTATGACAGCTATGCAAACAGCGACAGATAATGCTAAGAAAGTCATCAATGATTTGACAATTCAGTATAACCGTGCCAGACAGGCGGCGATTACACAAGAAATTACAGAAATCGTAGCAGGAGCTAGTGCCTTAGAATAGGCTCTAGTCCAGCTCGTATGAAAATGAACTTATACTCAATGAAAATCAAAGAGCAAACTAGGAAGCTAGCCGCAGGCTGTACTTGAGTACGGCAAGGCGACGCTGACGTGGTTTGAATTTGATTTTCGAAGAGTATTAGGACCTAGTTGAACTAGGAACCGACAGTATCTTATATAGAATAGGAGAAGGAGATGAGTTCAGGTAAAATTGCTCAGGTTATCGGTCCCGTTGTAGATGTTTTGTTTGCAGCAGGGGAAACACTTCCTGAGATTAATAATGCACTTGTCGTCTACAAAAATGACGAAAGAAAAACAAAAATCGTCCTTGAAGTAGCCTTGGAGTTGGGAGATGGTATGGTCCGTACTATCGCCATGGAATCAACAGATGGGTTGACTCGTGGAATGGAAGTATTGGACACAGGTCGTCCAATCTCTGTACCAGTAGGTAAAGAAACTTTGGGACGTGTCTTCAACGTTTTAGGAGATACCATTGACTTGGAAGCTCCTTTTACAGAAGAAGCAGAGCGTCAGCCAATTCATAAAAAAGCTCCAACTTTTGATGAGTTGTCTACCTCTTCTGAAATCCTTGAAACAGGGATTAAAGTTATCGACCTTCTTGCCCCTTATCTAAAAGGTGGTAAAGTTGGACTTTTCGGTGGTGCCGGAGTTGGTAAAACTGTCTTGATTCAAGAATTGATTCACAACATTGCCCAAGAACACGGTGGTATTTCAGTATTTACCGGTGTTGGAGAACGCACTCGTGAAGGGAATGACCTTTACTGGGAAATGAAAGAATCAGGCGTTATCGAGAAAACAGCCATGGTATTTGGTCAGATGAATGAGCCACCAGGAGCACGTATGCGTGTTGCCCTTACTGGTTTGACAATCGCTGAATACTTCCGTGATGTAGAAGGCCAAGACGTGCTTCTCTTTATCGATAATATCTTCCGTTTCACTCAGGCTGGTTCAGAAGTATCTGCCCTTTTGGGTCGTATGCCATCAGCCGTTGGTTACCAACCAACACTTGCTACAGAAATGGGTCAATTGCAAGAGCGTATCACATCAACCAAGAAGGGTTCTGTAACCTCTATCCAGGCTATCTATGTGCCAGCGGATGACTATACTGACCCAGCGCCAGCAACAGCCTTCGCTCACTTGGATTCTACTACAAACTTGGAACGTAAGTTGGTACAATTGGGTATTTATCCAGCCGTTGACCCACTTGCTTCAAGCTCACGTGCCTTGGCACCTGAAATCGTTGGAGAAGAGCACTATGCAGTTGCTGCTGAAGTAAAACGTGTTCTTCAACGTTACCATGAATTGCAAGATATCATTGCTATCCTTGGTATGGATGAACTTTCTGATGAAGAAAAGACCTTGGTTGCTCGTGCCCGTCGTATCCAGTTCTTCTTGTCACAAAACTTCAACGTTGCGGAACAATTTACTGGTCAGCCAGGTTCTTATGTTCCAGTTGCTGAAACTGTTCGTGGCTTTAAGGAAATCCTTGATGGTAAACATGACAAGTTACCAGAAGATGCCTTCCGTGGTGTAGGTTCTATCGAAGATGTGATTGCAAAAGCTGAAAAAATGGGATTTTAAGAGGTGATCTATGGCTCAGTTAACTGTCCAGATCGTGACACCAGATGGTCTCGTCTATGATCACCATGCCAGCTTTGTATCAGTTCGAACTCTGGATGGTGAGATGGGGATCTTGCCACGACATGAAAATATGATTGCGGTTTTAGCAGTTGATGAAGTAAAGGTAAAACGTATTGATGATGAAGATCACGTGAACTGGATTGCAGTAAACGGAGGCGTTATTGAAATTGCCAATAATACCATCACAATCGTTGCTGATTCTGCAGAACGTGCTCGTGATATCGATGTTAGCCGTGCAGAACGTGCTAAGCTTCGTGCGGAGCGCGAAATCGAAGAAGCCCACGAAAAACACTTGATTGATCAAGAGCGTCGTGCTAAGATTGCTTTACAACGTGCTATTAATCGTATCAATGTCGGAAAAAGACTATAAGAAAAAATGAACTTGAGTTACCAAGTTCATTTTTTCTGTTTTCTTAAGGAGCAAAACTGATGCAGACTGCTTCTGGAACATAGAAGTCGTTGGAAAGTTCTGCTAGACGACCAGTTTCAGGATTGCGTTTAAAGATGGTTGCGTTATCAGAGTCTTGATGGACAGCAATGACAAATTCTTGGTCTGGTGTTAAATCAAAATCCCGCGGAGTCTGACCATGAGTAGGAACGATTTCTAACAACTCTAAGCTACCGTCCGCAAGGATTGTATATACTGCGATAGAATCATGACCACGGTTAGAAGCGTAGAGGTATTTACCGTCTTTAGAGAGACGAATAGCAGCAGTACCATTAAAACCTTCGTAACCTTCTGGTAGAGTTGAAATAACTTGCATGCGTTCAAATTCGCCAACACCATCGTAGATTAGAACTTCAATAGTGCTATTGAGTTCACAAATCAGATAAGCGATTTTATAGTGGTTATGGAAAATGATATGGCGTGAACCTGCTCCTGGCTGGCTGTGATAGGTATAGAGCTTAGATAATTTCCCTTCTTGATCAAGGTCATAAGTGATGACTTGGTCAGTACCCAAATCACAGGTCACTAGATAGTTGTCAGGTGTTAAATCTGTATAGTGAACATGGGGGGAAGCTTGATTTTCGTGTGGACCTTGGCCACTATGTTGATCCACATCACTAAGTATAAGACGACCATCTTCCTGACGTTTATAAACAAGAACCTGCCCTTTGTGGTAGTTAGCTGCGTAAACCAAATCACGCTTTTCATCAACAGAAACATAACAGTGAGGGGCTCCCTCTTCCACGACATGATTTAATAAAGTCCCGTCAGTTTGATAGGCTGCAATCCCCCCCTTATCGTCTTGGCTACCAACAGTGTATAAATGTTGGTGCTGGTCAAAGGCAAGGTAGGTCGGACTAGGCTCAGCTGCAAAAAGTTCTAAATTAGCAAGCTGACCAGTTTCTGTATCAAAGTCTGCCTTGTAAATCCCTTGGGAAGTACGACGTGTATAAGTTCCAAAATAAACAGTTTCTTTCATAACTTTACCTCTATATAAAGATAAGACTATTATATCACAAAAATTGTAGTTGGAGGAACTCTCTAACACATAAATAAGTATAATAAAATATCAAATTTAACTTGATTTCCTTTTGAAAAGTGCTATAATAATCCTATATAAATTGCAAAGGAGTTTTTTATGAAAAAACGTGTTTTCTTAGCAGCTGGAGTTGCTGTACTCTCAGCAGCTGTTCTAGCAGCTTGTTCATCTGGTAATGGGAATAAGGAAGCAAATAAACCAGTTACTTATGCCTATGTATTTTCATCAGATCCTGCGACTCTGGATTATACAGTTTCGGGGAAAAATTCTACAAAACAGATTACTGGTAATGTCATTGATGGACTACTAGAAAATGATCAATATGGGAATCTAGTACCATCAGTTGCAGAAGATTGGACTGTTTCCAAAGATGGTTTGACCTATACTTATAAAATTCGTAAGGGTATCAAGTGGTATACCAATGAAGGTGAAGAATATGGAGAAGTTAAGGCTCAGGATTTTGTGACTGGTCTAAAACACGCAGCTGACAAGAAATCAGAAGCACTTTATCTTGTACAGGATTCTATTAAAGGATTAGATGACTATGTAAATGGGAAAACAACGGATTTTTCTACTGTTGGTGTAAAAGCAACAGACGATTATACTGTAGTCTATACTTTAAACAATCCAGAATCTTTCTGGAATTCGAAGACAACAATGGGAGTTCTTGCTCCTGTTAGCGAAAACTTTTTAGCTTCTAAAGGAGATGACTTTGGTAAGGCGACTGATGTAACAAGCATTCTATACAATGGGGCTTATCTTCTAAAAGGTCTTACATCTAAATCTTCTATTGAAATGACTAAAAACCAAAACTATTGGGATAAACAAAATGTCTTTATTGATGATATTAAGTTGTCTTACTTTGATGGTCAGGATGCAGACTCTCTTGGACGTGGTTTTGATGAAGGAAATTATCCTGCAGCACCTCTCTTTAAAAACTCTGCTAACTATGAACGGCTAAAAGAAAAATACAAAGATAACATTATTTATAGTCAACAACAAGGAAATACTTTCTATATTTCGACGAATATTGACCGTGTTGCCTACAATCACACCGCTAAAACAAGTGATGCAGAAAAATCATCTACTAAGAAGGCTTTGCTGAACAAAGATTTCCGTCAATCCTTGGCTTTTGCTACAGATCGTAAAGCAGGGATCTCTCAAGTATTTGGGGACGAAGTAGCACCTCGTAAGTTACGGACAAGTCTCACTCCTCCAACCTTTGTACAAGTAGGAGATCAAACATTTGGTCAAGTTACTAAGACAGAATTGGATAAATTAGATGGTGTGTGGAAAGATGTTAGTCTTGATGATGCCCAGGATTCACTTCATAATGTAGATAAGGCTAAGACTAAATTTGAAGCTGCCAAGAAAACTCTTCAAGCTGATGGAGTACAGTTCCCTATTCATTTAGACATTCCAGTATCTTCTACTCGTCCAGATTTTGTGCGTCAAGCTCAATCTTATAAACAATCCATCGAGGAAGCTCTTGGATCAGATAATGTTGTAGTTGATATTCAACAAGTTTCTGACGATGAATTGTCAAGTATGACAATTCTAGCAACTTCTAATACTAATACTGACTGGGATATTAATGTAAATAGTGGATGGGGACCTGATTACGCAGATCCTTCAACTTATCTAGATATATTTGATCCAACATCTGGACCAAATCTTCTTAGTTCCTTAGGTGTAACACCAGGTAAAGATAGTTCAGTAATCAAAGCTGTTGGGTTAGATAAGTTTAAAGAGTTAATTACTGATGCTAATAGTGAGAAAACAAATCTTGAAAAACGATATGCTAAATATGCAAAAGCTCAAGCTTGGTTAACAGACAGTGCCTTGGTGATTCCTGTACAATCAAACGGTGCCCAAATGCTTCTTACTAAGAAAGTTCTTGGAACAGGTGCCTATGGTTGGGTTGGTGATAAGACCGGTGAACTTAGCTATAAATATCTTAAACTCCAAGATAAGATTGTTACTACTAAAGAAATGGATGAGTTCCGCAAGAAATTTGCTGATGAAAAAGCCAAATCAAACGCTGATTATCAGAAGAATTTAGACCGTCATATTCAAGACTAATTGAATCTCCTCTTTTGAGGGGATTTTTTTATGTCGCTGTCTTCATGTAAGCACTTTAAAAAAGAGTTATTTTGATTTAAAAATGGTATAATGAGAGAACAATAGAAAGGAAGTATTTATGGAGCAAAAAGAGAAACATTTTAGTCTATCTTGGTTTTTCAAGTGGTTTTTAGATAACAAAGCAATTACAGTATTTTTGGTAACCTTATTATTGGGACTAAATCTTTTTATTTTAAGTAAGATTAGTTTTCTATTTTCACCTGTTTTAGACTTTTTGGCTGTCGTGATGTTGCCAGTCATTCTATCTGGTTTGCTATATTATTTATTGAATCCTATTGTTGATTGGATGGAGAAGCATAAGGTTAATCGTGTTATAGCTATCAGTATTGTATTTGTCATCATTGCCCTCTTTATCATTTGGGGCTTGGCAGTGGCTATTCCAAATCTGCAGCGTCAGGTCTTAACATTTGCAAGAAATGTACCAATCTATCTCGAAGATGCTGATCGAGTTATTAATGATTTGGTAACCAAGCGTTTGCCAGATGATTTTAGACCTCAGTTAGAACAAGTTTTGACAAACTTCTCAAGTCAGGCTACAGTTTGGGCGAGCAAGGTTTCTTCTCAAGCAGTCAACTGGGTGAGCGCCTTTATTAGCGGGGCATCTCAAGTGATTGTAGCCTTGATTATCGTTCCTTTCATGCTCTTTTATCTCTTGCGTGATGGGAAAGGCTTGCGTGACTATTTGACTCAATTCATGCCAACAAAATTGAAGGAACCTGTGGGACAAGTTTTATCAGATGTGAATCAGCAGTTGTCTAACTATGTTCGAGGGCAAGTGACAGTGGCTATTATTGTAGCAGTAATGTTTATGATCTTCTTTAAGATCATTGGTCTACGCTATGCAGTTACGCTGGGGGTTACTGCCGGTATTCTAAATCTGGTTCCTTATCTTGGTAGCTTCCTAGCCATGCTTCCTGCCCTAGTATTGGGTTTGATTGCTGGTCCAGTTATGCTTTTGAAAGTAGTGATTGTCTTTATCGTAGAACAAACTATTGAAGGTCGTTTTGTTTCTCCATTGATTTTGGGAAGTCAATTAAACATTCATCCCATTAATGTTCTCTTTGTATTGTTAACTTCAGGATCCATGTTTGGTATTTGGGGAGTCTTGCTCGGTATTCCAGTTTATGCCTCTGCTAAGGTTGTCATTTCAGCGATTTTTGAATGGTACAAGGTAGTCAGTGGTCTATATGAACTAGAGGGAGAGGAAGTCAAGAGTGAACAATAGTCAACAGATGTTACAGGCTTTGGAAGAGCAAGATTTAGTTAAGGCAGAACATTATTTCGTCAAAGCTTTAGAAAATGATCCAAGTGACCTTCTTTATGAATTAGCGATTTATCTAGAAGGAATTGGTTTCTATCCTCAGGCCAAGGAAATTTACCTGAAAATTGTAGAGGATTTTCCAGAGGTTCATCTTAATCTAGCTGCAATTGCTAGCGAGGATGGCCAAATCGAGGAAGCATTTGCCTATCTAGAGGAAATCCAAGCTGACAGTGACTGGTATGTTTCGGCTTTGGCTCTGAAAGCGGATCTTTATCAGATGGAAGGTTTGACAGATGTGGCGCGTGAGAAACTTCTGGAGGCTTTGACTTACTCAGAGGATCCTCTCTTGATATTGGGCTTGGCAGAGTTGGATAGTGAGTTGGAAAATTACCAAGAGGCTATTCAAGGCTATGCCCAGTTAGATAATCGTACTATTTATGAGCAAACAGGCATTTCCACCTACCAACGGATTGGTTTTGCCTATGCTCAGTTAGGGAAATTTGAAACGGCTACAGAGTTTTTAGAAAAAGCCCTGGAGTTAGAATACGATGACCTAACAGCTTTTGAGTTGGCCAGTCTTTACTTTGATCAAGAAGAATACCAAAAAGCTGTCCTCTACTTTAAGCAGATCGATACCATTTCTCCTGACTTTGAAGGCTATGAATATGGTTATAGTCAGGCCTTGCATAAGGAACATCAAGTTCAAGAAGCCCTGCGTATCGCTAAGCAAGGGTTGGAGAAAAATCCCTTTGAAACTCGTCTCTTACTGGCTGCTTCACAATTTTCTTATGAATTGCATGATGCTAGTGGTGCAGAAAATTACCTCCTTACTGCAAAAGAAGACGCTGAGGATACGGAAGAAATCTTACTCCGTTTAGCTACTATTTATCTAGAACAGGAACGTTATGAGGATATTCTAGACTTACAAAGTGATGAGCCAGAAAACCTATTGACCAAGTGGATGATTGCTCGTTCTTATCAAGAAATGGACGATTTGGATACTGCCTATGAGCATTACCAAGAGTTGGCTGGTGATTTGAAGGACAATCCAGAATTTCTGGAACACTATACCTATCTCTTGCGTGAATTGGGATACTTCGAAGAAGCCAAAGTCAATGTACAAGCTTACTTAAAATTGGTTCCAGATGATGTTCAAATGCAAGAATTATTTGAGAGATTGTAAAAAATAAGTCTAGGAAAAAACGCTATTTTCGTAGAAAATGAAGTGAATCTTCCTACAATAAAGCGCATAATATCAAGTTTTTTTTTGAACACCTGATACTATGCGTTTTTGTGATCGCAAAGACTTTTTATCCAGTCTCATCTTATCATTTTTGATAGA
This sequence comes from Streptococcus mitis, assembly GCA_963515655.1. GTDB lineage: Bacteria > Bacillota > Bacilli > Lactobacillales > Streptococcaceae > Streptococcus > Streptococcus mitis_DP. The sequence continues at coordinate 20,250 of CAUPZW010000016.1, read as the reverse complement.
TATGATTTTATTGAATTGTTGTAAAAAGAAGTTAGATAAGTTTCAGAAAGTGATTCAAACTTTGTCTCTAAAACACCTGAGGTCATTGTTGCTAGAAATGGTAATAAAAAGTTTATTGATTTTGAATTAGGATGAGTCAAAAGGAATTTTAAAGCATTTTTTTGTTATAATTAATTGAAGAATTATTGATATAAAAGGAGAAAAATATGACTTTCGAAGAAATCCTGCCTGGGTTAAAGGCTAAGAAAAAATTCGTACGTACTGGCTGGGGAGGAGCTGAAAACTATGTGCAGCTTTTTGATACGATTGAACAAAACGGGGTTGCACTTGAAGTGACGCCCTATTTCCTCATCAACGTGTCTGGTGAGGGAGAAGGTTTTTCCATGTGGAGCCCGACACCTTGTGATGTTTTAGCGACGGATTGGGTAGAAGTGCATGACTAAACGTGTACTCATTACAGGAGTGAGTTCAGGAATTGGCATGGCTCAAGCTCAACTTTTTTTAGAGAATGGCTATCAAGTTTATGGAGTTGACCAAGGTGAAAATCCACTCTTACAGGGTGATTTCCACTTTTTACAGAGAGATTTGACCTTGGACTTAGAGCCTATTTTTGACTGGTGTTCTCAGGTGGATGTTTTGTGCAATACTGCGGGAGTTTTGGATGATTACAAACCACTTTTGGAACAGACAGCGCAGGAAATTCAAGAAATTTTTGAAATTAACTATCTGACTCCTGTTGAGTTGACTCGGTATTATTTGACACAAATGCTGGAAAATAAAAAGGGAATCATCATCAATATGTGCTCTATTGCTTCTAGCCTAGCAGGTGGCGGTGGACACGCTTATACTTCCTCTAAGCACGCCTTGGCAGGCTTTACCAAGCAGTTGGCTCTAGACTATGCTGAAGCTGGGATTCAGGTATTTGGTATCGCTCCAGGAGCAGTCAAGACAGCTATGACCGCTGCGGATTTTGAGCCAGGTGGATTGGCTGACTGGGTGGCTAGTGAAACACCAATCAAACGCTGGATCGAGCCAGAGGAAGTGGCAGAAGTCAGTCTCTTTTTGGCCAGTGGAAAGACCTCTGCCATGCAGGGGCAAATTCTGACTGTGGATGGTGGCTGGTCTTTGAAGTAGGAGCAATTGGATGGAAATCAAAAATCACTTTGGAGTCTACGCTGCTTGCTTTGAAAATGGGAAGTTACTCTGCATTGAAAAAATGAGAGGCCCTTATCAACATCGGTATGATCTACCTGGAGGCAGTCAGCAACTTGGTGAAGGACTGACAGAAACGCTGACTAGAGAAGTTATGGAAGAGACGGGATTTACTGTTAGAAGCTACTCTAATCCTCAAATCTACGATGTTTTCGTCAGGGAAGAGTTAAAAAATTTTATGGTTCACCATATCATGGCCTTGTATGATGTTGAAATGGATGAGGATGCGCCTCAAGTTACTATTTCTAAAGCTGTCTCTGATGGTATTAATGATTCACTTGGATATATTTGGATGGATATTCAAGAAGTCACAGAAGAAAATGCATCGCCACTAGTCTTGAAGATTAAGTCTGAATTATTAGGATTTCCAGAACTGGACAAGACCTCTTACATGAATTGGAAGGTGAATGATGAGAAACGAACTTGCCCTTAGTGGCGAAAAACTTGATGAAAAAGTTTACCCACAACTATTTCATCATGTTGGCATGATTCGTGGGGAATATTTGTTGAGGGAGCTTAACCAAAACATCCTGTTACCAAGTTGTAAGGAATTTGTAAAAGATTATCTAGATACTATTTGTTCCTTGTACTCAGATGAAGAAGTCTGGTATCGCTTTTCAGAGTTAACAAATGCAGAAGCAAATAGTCTAGACGGGACTAAAGAGTATTTTGATGAAAATCATCCCTTGTTTGGCTATAGAGGAACGAGGCGTTTATTGATGTGTCAAGATGAATTTCAGGCTGAGGTACATGTCGTTACAGAAGTTTATCAAAATAATCCCAATTTGTCTGTTATTTTTCCTTTTGTGAATGATGCCGACCAATTAAAACAAGCTATTACAGTGTTACGTCAGCATGGTTTTACTGGTAAAGTCGGTACGATGATCGAATTACCGTCAGCGTATTTTGACTTGGATAGGATACTGGAAACGGGTATTTCAAAGATTGTAGTTGGAATGAATGATTTGACTTCTTTCATTTTTGCGACTGTGAGAAACAGTCAATGGCATGATATGGAAAATCCAATTATGTTAGATATGCTGAGACAGATGCAGGATAAAGCAAGGATTAAAAATATTGACTTTGCTGTAGCAGGATATCTGAATGTTTCTTTCTTACAAAAAATGAATCAGATGGGTATCGAATGCATTCTCCATTACAGCTCTATTCCAGAGATTTTTGATTTAGAAATTGATTATCCAGATCATCTTAAACACATAAAAGAAGAAAGTAAAAAATTACAAAGGAGCACCCATGACACCGCAAGAAATGTGGAATGCCTACAAGAAAATCAATCCTTCTATCGGAGATGAAATCGATGCTTGGGCTTTTGGAGTGGAACCAGACCTTTTAGCGGATTTGGTGTTTAAAGGCGAAAAGACAGCAACAGCGTCGGCTTATGACCTTTACGCACTAGAATGCGAACCTCTTCCGCAAGAAGGGACATTTGATGTCATTTTAGACAGTCAAAATCAGACTGTCTGCATTGTCGAAATTACAAAGGTTTCCGTTCAGCCCTTTAATCAAGTTTCTGCTGATCATGCCTACAAGGAAGGTGAGGGAGATAAATCACTTGCCTATTGGCGTCAGGTTCATGAGGAGTTTTTCACAGAGTGGCTGGAGGAAGCGGGGTTGACTTTTACACCTGAAAGCAAGGTTGTTTTGGAAGAATTTCGCAAGGTCTACCCCTTGTAAACCGTTAGAAGGAAGAAAGTTTTGGAAATGACTGCCCAATCCTTTTTTCTCAAGCAAAACATGATATAATAAGTTTGTTTGAAGAAGAGCTCTAGCTCTTAAACTTAGATAGGAGAAAACTATGCAAGCAGTTGAACATTTTATTAAGCAATTTGTTCCTGAACATTATGATTTATTTTTAGACTTGAGTCGTGAGACCAAGACCTTTTCTGGGAAGGTGACCATCACTGGTCAAGCACAGAGTGATCGCATCTCCCTCCACCAAAAAGACTTGGAAATCGCTTCTGTAGAGGTTGCAGGTCAAGCTCGCCCATTTACAGTTGATCATGACAATGAAGCACTTCATATCGAATTGGCTGAGGCAGGTTCAGTTGAATTGGTCATTGCTTTTTCAGGAAAAATCACAGACAACATGACAGGGATTTACCCATCTTACTACACAGTTGATGGAGTCAAGAAGGAAGTTTTGTCTACTCAGTTCGAGAGCCATTTTGCGCGCGAAGCCTTCCCATGTGTGGATGAGCCAGAAGCTAAAGCAACTTTTGATCTCGCTCTTCGTTTTGACCAAGCAGAAGGTGAGTTAGCCTTGTCTAACATGCCAGAAATCGAAGTTGAAAACCGTAAGGAAACAGGTATCTGGAAGTTTGAGACAACACCTCGCATGTCTTCATACTTGCTAGCTTTCGTTGCTGGTGATTTGCAAGGGGTGACGGCTAAAACTAAAAACGGTACCCTTGTAGGTGTTTACTCAACCAAAGCTCACCCATTATCTAACCTTGATTTCTCACTGGATATCGCTGTTCGTTCCATTGAGTTTTACGAAGATTATTACGGAGTGAAATACCCAATTCCACAATCTCTTCACATCGCTCTTCCTGATTTTTCATCAGGTGCCATGGAAAACTGGGGTCTCGTAACTTACCGCGAAGTTTACTTGGTTGTGGATGAAAACTCAACATTTGCTAGCCGTCAACAAGTTGCTCTTGTTGTGGCCCATGAATTGGCTCACCAATGGTTTGGTAACCTCGTAACGATGAAATGGTGGGATGACCTTTGGCTCAATGAAAGTTTTGCTAACATGATGGAATACGTCTGTGTGGATGCTATTGAACCAAGCTGGAATATCTTTGAAGATTTCCAAACAGGTGGTGTTCCGTCTGCCTTGAAACGTGATGCGACTGATGGTGTTCAGTCTGTTCACGTGGAAGTTAAACATCCAGATGAAATTAATACACTATTTGATGGAGCTATCGTATATGCTAAAGGAAGCCGCCTCATGCACATGCTTCGTCGTTGGCTAGGTGATGCCGATTTTGCCAAAGGTTTGCATGCCTACTTTGAAAAACATCAATACAGCAATACCATTGGTCGTGACCTTTGGGATGCTCTTGGTCAAGCGTCTGGACGTGATGTCGCAGCCTTTATGGATTCTTGGTTGGAACAACCTGGTTACCCAGTTCTTACTGTCAAAGTTGAAAATGATGTTTTGAAGATTTCACAAAAACAATTCTTCATCGGTGAGCACGAAGACAAGAACCGTCTCTGGGTTGTGCCACTGAATAGCAACTGGAAAGGCTTGCCTGATACACTTGAAACTGAAAGTATCGAAATCCCTGGCTACGCAGCTCTTCTTGCTGAAAATGAAGGAGCTCTTCGTCTCAACACTGAAAATACAGCCCACTACATTACAGATTACCAAGGAGATTTGTTAGAAGCTGTTCTTGCTGACCTAGTTGAGCTGGATAACACAAGTAAACTGCAAATCGTCCAAGAACGTCGTCTGCTTGCAGAAGCAGGGCACATTTCTTATGCTGACTTGCTACCTGTTCTTGATAAACTTGCTAAAGAAGAATCTTACCTTGTGGTTTCAGCTGTTTCTCAAGTAATTTCTGCTCTTGAGCGCTTTATCGATGAAGGAACAGAAGCTGAAAGAGCCTTCAAAGCATTGGTCGCTAAATTGGCTCGTCACAACTATGACCGTCTTGGTTTTGAAGCTAAAGACGGAGAATCAGATGAGGATGAATTGGTTCGTCAGTTGGCTGTTTCTATGATGATTCGTTCAAATGATGCAGAAGCTAGTCAAGTCGCTAGCCAAATCTTCGAATCTCACAAGGAAAATCTTGCAGGCCTTCCAGCAGCTATCCGCTCACAAGTTCTCATCAATGAAATGAAACATCATGAGACCAAAGATTTGTTAGCACTTTATCTTGATACTTATACTCACGCAACAGATGCTGTCTTTAAACGTCAGTTAGCAGCGGCTCTTGCCTATAGTACAGATGCGGACAACATCCAAACCTTGATTGCTTCTTGGAAGGACAAATTTGTGGTTAAACCACAAGACTTGTCTGCTTGGTACTTCCAGTTCTTAGGTCATCAAGCAACTCAGGAAACAGCTTGGTCTTGGGCGCGTGAAAACTGGGCTTGGATTAAGGCAACTCTTGGAGGAGATATGAGCTTTGATAGTTTTGTCATCCTTCCTGCCCATGTATTTAAGACTCAGCAACGCTTGGCAGAGTACAAGGAATTCTTTGAACCGCAACTTTCTGACCTTGCTCTTAGCCGCAACATCGGTATGGGAATTAAGGAGATTGCAGCGCGTGTTGACTTGATTAACCGTGAAAAAGTTGCAGTGGAAGCAGTTGTTATTCAATACGGAACTAAATAATTAAGACTAAATAAAAGAAAACTCAGCTATCTCATGTAATACTCTTCGAAAATCAAATTCAAACCACGTCAGCGTCGCCTTACCGTAGATATGGTTACTGACTTCGTCAGTCTTATCTGCAACCTCAAAACTGTGTTTTGAGCAACCTGCGGCTAGCTTCCTAGTTTGCTCTTTGATTTTCATTGAGTATAAAATGAAGAGAGTTGAGTTTTTTTTAAGACAAATTTGGTATAATGGTCTTAATAAGGAGGAGTTTCTCATGATAAAAATCTTATTGGTTGAGGATGACCTAGGCCTGTCAAATTCAGTATTTGACTTTTTAGACGATTTTGCAGATGTCATGCAGGTGTTTGATGGGGAAGAGGGTCTCTACGAAGCTGAGAGTGGTGTCTATGACTTGATTTTGCTCGATTTGATGCTGCCTGAAAAAAATGGCTTCCAAGTCTTGAAAGAATTGCGTGAAAAGGGAATTACGACACCAGTTCTGATTATGACTGCCAAGGAAAGTTTGGATGACAAGGGACATGGATTTGAATTGGGAGCGGATGATTATCTGACCAAACCTTTCTACCTAGAAGAACTCAAAATGCGTATTCAAGCCCTTCTCAAACGTTCAGGCAAGTTTAATGAAAACACCTTGACTTATGGAAATATTGTGGTTAATTTGTCAACCAACACCGTTAAGGTCGAAGATACTCCTGTCGAATTATTAGGGAAAGAGTTTGATTTATTAGTTTATTTCCTTCAAAATCAAAATGTTATTTTGCCTAAGACTCAGATTTTTGATCGTTTATGGGGATTTGATAGTGATACAACGATTTCGGTTGTTGAAGTCTATGTTTCAAAAGTCCGTAAGAAATTAAAAGGAACCACTTTTGCAGAGAATTTGCAAACCTTGCGCAGTGTTGGGTATATTTTAAAAGATGTTCAGTAAACTAAAAAAAACATGGTATGCGGATGATTTTAGTTATTTTATCCGCAACTTTGGTGTCTTCACTCTGATTTTCTCCACCATGACCTTGATTATTTTACAAGTTATGCATTCAAGTCTCTATACTTCGGTGGACGATACGCTCCATGGTTTGAGTAATAATCCTCAGGCAGTTATTCAGCTTGCTGTAAATAGGGCAACAGAAGAGATTAAAGACTTAGAGAATGCGGCTACAGATACTAGTAAGACTGAGGTAAAACCCAATGTCAGTTCCAATACAGAGGTTATTCTTTTTGATAAGAATTTCACTCAGCTCCTTTCTGGAAATAGATTTTTGGGATTGGATAAGATTAAGTTAGAAAAGAAAGAACTAGGCCATATCTACCAGATTCAGGTTTTTAATAGCTATGGACAAGAAGAAATCTATCGCATGATCTTGATGGAAACCAATATCAGTTCTGTTTCAACCAATATCAAGTATGCGGCTGTCTTGATTAATACCAGTCAGTTGGAGCAAGCTAGTCAAAAGCATGAGCGATTGATTGTGGTTGTGATGGCAAGTTTCTGGATTCTGTCTTTGCTTGCCAGTCTCTATCTAGCTAGAGTCAGTGTTCGGCCTCTGCTTGAGAGCATGCAGAAGCAGCAGTCCTTTGTGGAAAATGCCAGTCATGAGTTACGAACCCCACTTGCAGTTCTGCAAAATCGTTTAGAGACCCTTTTCCGTAAGCCAGAAGCTACCATTATGGATGTGAGCGAAAGTATTGCATCTAGTTTGGAAGAAGTCCGAAATATGCGGTTTTTGACGACAAACTTGTTGAATTTAGCTCGTAGAGATGATGGGATTAAGCCTGAACTTGGAGAAGTTCCAACTAGCTTTTTTAATACGACTTTCACAAATTATGAAATGATTGCTTCGGAAAATGATCGTGTCTTCCGTTTTGAAAATCGTATCCATCGAACGATTGTCACAGATCAGCTTCTATTGAAGCAGTTGATGACTATCTTATTTGATAATGCTGTCAAGTATACTGAAGAGGATGGTGAAATTGATTTTGTGATTTCAGCGACTGATCGTAATCTCTATCTACTTGTTTCTGATAATGGAGTCGGTATTTCCGCAGAAGATAAAAAGAAAATTTTTGATCGCTTTTATCGAGTGGATAAAGCTAGGACTCGTCAAAAAGGTGGCTTTGGTTTAGGATTATCTCTGGCCAAGCAAATTGTAGATGCCTTAAAAGGAACTATTACTGTTAAAGATAATAAACCAAAGGGAACAATTTTTGAAGTGAAGATTGCCATTCAGACACCATCTAAAAAGAAAAAATAAAAATATCGCTCCAGCTGGGGCGATATTTTGGATTTATCTTTTTAGTTTTCGTTTGATAATAGAGCGTTGGATTTTCAGAACAAGTAAGCTGGATCCGATTGCTGCGATAAAAGCAAGAGCAGTTGATAATTTTAACGCCAAAAAGATAAAACTAAAGATAGCAATACAGATACAAAAAACAGCGACATTAACAAAAAATAGGATTTCTTGAAAACTGGTATCAGATTGTGATTCGGGCGCATAATCCTGATAGCGAGGAAGTTGCTGGTTTAATTCGTCTTGATAGTCTACCTCATATGATTGTAATTTTTTTACGGACATGGTTCTCTCCTTAACAGTACATACCTATTTTATCATTTTTTTAGCAGAGAATTATTACAGAAAGGTTACAAAAAGAATAAAGTGCTTTTTCAAAATCAATTTTCTTGACAGCATACTGTGAAAATGATACGATAGATAAATTCCTAAACGCTTATTAATATTCATAATTAATTATATTTGTAAGTAAATAATTCATTTTTACGAAAAATATTTACTTATTTTCTTGATTTTATTTAATTTGATCAGTGATATTTGTTTTGTACACAGAGACAGATTTTCTGTCTCCTATTTTTATAGTAGCGGGGTATCTCATTGATACCTCTTGGAAAAGTTAAAGGAGATAACAATGTATCTTGCTATCAAAGAAATATTACAGAACAAACTTCGATATAGTTTGATTCTAACCACTATTTTTCTTATTTCTTTTATGGTCTTTTTTATGACCAGTCTAGCTCTTGGTCTTGTGCGAAACAACCGGGCTGCTATTGACAATTGGCAAGCGACGGGTGTGGTTTTATCTGACTACGCAAATGATAATTTGACAGCATCTTTTATTCCTGAAAAGGATTATAAGGAAAAGAGATCTGAGGAGGCCGCTCCACTGGGTTATATGTTCGCTGTGACCAATCTAGTCGACGATAGTGAAAAGGTCAATGTTTCCGTCTTTGCTCAGGAGTGGGACGATTTTATCTCTCCTAGTTTGACAGAGGGACGGTATCCTGAAAGCGATGATGAGGTTGTCGTAGATCAGTCCTTTGAAAACTATGGAATTAAGCTAGGTGATGCCATTCAGCTTAATGGAAGCGAGGCAAGTTACAAGATTGTAGGTCTGACTCAAGGAAATAAATTTTTCACCGAGCCTGTTGTCTTTACAAGTTTGACAACTTATTGGATTTTGCAAGGAACCTTGAACTCTAATAAGTCGATATCTGCCTTGGTTTTGAAAAATGACATAGAAGTGACTGGCGATGGACTGAAACAGATTTCTATCCCAAAAATGATTTCGAAAATTCCTGGTTACACACCTCAAGTTAATGTATTTTCAGGAATGATTATCGCTATGATTGTTATAACAGGCTTGATTGTGGGTATATTTGTTTATATCATTACCATACAAAAGCTAGGACTTTATGGAATTATGCGGGCTCAGGGGATACAGATTAAAACCATTGTATGGTCTCTGTTCTGTCAGATCTTGCTTCTATCTGGTATGGGGATTGCTTTATCCTTGCTTGCTATCGGAGGAGTGATTTTTCTCTTACCAGCTACCTTCTTTTTCTACCCAAGTTGGATAGCCTACTCGATTCTAAGCTCGGTTATTTACTTGATGGCTCTTCTTGGTGGTATCATTTCCCTCCCACGCTTGCTAAAGGTGGACCCGATTACTGCGATTGCAGAATGATAAGGAGAATAGTATGACAGCATTGATAGAAATGAATCAAGTGTCAAAAACATACGGGGAAGGAAAGATGAAAGTCGTAGCTCTGCATGAGACGAATTTTCAGCTAAATGCGGGAGAGTTCGTGGCTATCGTTGGGCCTTCAGGTTCTGGAAAGACGACTTTTCTAACTACTCTAGGACAACTTCAGGAAGCATCGAGTGGAAAGATTTTAGTCAAGGGGAAGGAAACAGGCAGTCTGACGGAGAAGGAGAAAACGGACCTCCGTTTTAGAGAGTTTGGCTTCATTCTCCAAGCTTCAAACTTAATTCCTTTTCTAACGGTTAAGGAACAGCTGGATTTGATTGACAGACTGGATAAGGTAAAAAATAGTAAAAGTGATCGAAAAGAGCTGTTTGACTTGTTGGATTTGGACAAAGTACAAAATCAGTATCCCAAGGCTCTATCTGGTGGCGAACGTCAACGTGCTGCGATTGCTAGGGCGCTTTACAACAATCCTAGCATCGTGCTTGCAGATGAGCCTACAGCCAGTCTTGATACAGAGCGGGCCTACCAAGTGACGGATATGTTGGCTTCAATTGCCCATGAGCAAGGAAGAGGTGTTGTTATGATTACACATGATACACGTCTTCTTGATAAGGTTGACCGAGTTTATGTAATGAGTGATGGAAACTTGGTTGAAGAAAAATGTAAACAAATATAAAATATAGTGAATTGACAGATATTTTTCTAAAACGTTAGACCTGAAAAATGCACCGGTTCTACGTAGCAAATTGATAAGTTATATAGATTTTGATGAGGTTGAGCTAAAACTCAATTTTAAGAAAAATAAAGTAAATATCCCAACAAAAAATGTATAGTCTCAAGTTTTTTCAAGACTTGACTATGCGTTTTTTAATTTTCAAGACTTTTTCCCAGCCTCCTTATTTCTAACTTCAAAACGGTGTTTTGATCTGACTTCATCAGTTTTATTGCCAACCTTAAAACTCTACTTTGAGCAACCTGCATCTAGTTTTCTAGCTTGTTCTTTGATTTTTATTGAGTATATGGACTGCAAATTGCGCTAAAAAATGATATAATGGTGAAGTTATATAGTCCCGATAAGATGGTAGGCATTTATCACTAAGAAATACCTATCAGTACTTTGTAACTCTATAACACTATTTTTAAGGGGGGACATTTTTATGTCAGAACGTAAATTATTCACGTCTGAATCTGTATCTGAGGGGCATCCAGATAAGATTGCAGACCAAATTTCAGATGCGATTTTGGATGCTATTTTAGCTAAGGATCCAGAGGCGCATATTGCTGCTGAGACAGCTGTATATACTGGTTCTGTCCACGTTTTTGGTGAAATTTCTACGAATGCCTATGTGGATATCAACCGTGTGGTTCGTGATACCATTGCAGAGATTGGTTACACTAATACAGAATATGGATTTTCTGCTGAGACGGTGGGAGTACACCCATCTTTGGTGGAGCAATCGCCAGATATTGCTCAAGGTGTTAACGAAGCATTGGAGGTTCGTGGAAATGCGGATCAAGATCCACTTGATTTGATTGGTGCTGGGGACCAAGGTCTCATGTTTGGTTTTGCGGTAGATGAAACAGAAGAACTCATGCCACTTCCAATCTCACTCAGTCATAAATTGGTTCGTCGTCTGGCAGAACTTCGTAAGTCTGGGGAAATTAGCTATCTTCGCCCAGATGCTAAATCACAAGTTACAGTTGAGTATGATGAAAATGACCGTCCAGTACGTGTGGACACAGTCGTGATTTCTACTCAACACGATCCAGAAGCTACTAATGAACAAATCCACAATGATGTTATTAACAAGGTTATCAAAGAGGTTATTCCCGCCTCTTACTTGGATGAGCAAACAAAATTCTTCATCAATCCTACTGGTCGTTTTGTAATCGGTGGACCGCAAGGGGACTCAGGTTTGACTGGTCGTAAGATTATTGTAGATACTTATGGTGGTTACTCACGTCACGGTGGTGGTGCCTTTTCTGGTAAGGATGCGACTAAGGTAGACCGTTCAGCTTCTTATGCAGCTCGCTACATTGCTAAAAACATTGTTGCAGCAGGTCTTGCTAAGAAGGCGGAAGTACAATTGGCATATGCTATCGGTGTTGCGCAACCTGTATCTGTTCGTATTGATACTTTTGGTACAGGAACAGTAGCTGAAAGCAAATTAGAAGCTGCAGCACGTCAGATTTTTGATCTTCGTCCAGCAGGAATCATCAAAATGCTAGATCTCAAACGACCAATTTACCGTCAAACAGCGGCTTATGGTCATATGGGACGTACGGATATTGATCTCCCATGGGAGCGATTGGATAAAGTAGAAGCTTTGAAGGAAGATGTCAAATAAAATCTTAAGAGGGGCTCACCCCTCTTTTAATATACTATTTCCTCCAAAATCATTGAAATTATAGCTTGAATTTGATATGATGGTCTTATGGATAAAAGTAGAGCAAAACGTGTTGAGCACGATAAAAAGAGAATCGGATTAATAGCCCTAGTAGCTATCTTTTCAGTAAGTATTTGTGTCCTTGGATCAATAATTGGTTATAAAGTCTACACAAAGCAGCGTTTTGAACAAAGGATTGAAACGCTCAAAAAAGAGAAAGATGATCAATTGAGTGAGGGAAATAAGAAAGATAATTTTCGTAAGGGACAATCCGAAGTGATTGCCTATTATCCTCTCCAAGGGGAGCAAGTGATTTCGTCTGTAAAAGAAATCATGACACAGGATATTAAAGACAATCTAGAGGATAAGGACAATCTGGTTTTTTATTATACGGAGAAACAGGATTCGACTTTAAAAGGGATTGTCAACAGAAGTGTGGTGAAACAAGTCTATGATTTAACTTCTTCAAAAGTTGAAGAGACTGAAAAAACTAATCTGGCAAAAGTCCATTTGACAGAAGATGGCAAACCTTTTACACTCGATCAATTATTTTCAGATGCTAGTAAGGCTAAAGAGAAGCTGTTAAAAGAAATTACCTCTTTCTTACAAGATAAGAAATTAGAACAAGACAAGATTGATCAGATAGTTAAAGGCTTGTCTGACCAAGACTTGTCTGCATGGAACTTTGATTACAAGGATAGTCAAATTATCCTATACCCAAGTCAGGCGGTTGAAAATCTGGATGAGATTGCCTTGCCAGTATCTAGTTTCTTTGAAGTTATTCAGTCCTCTTATTTATTAGATAAGGATGCCGAGCTATATAAGGCTTATTATGAAAAGAAAAATCGTAAAGTGGTGGCCTTGACTTTTGATGATGGACCAAATCCTGCAACTACAAATCAAGCATTAGATACACTTTCTAAGTATGGTATTAAGGCAACTTTCTTCGTTTTAGGTAAGAATGTTTCTGGCAATGAAGAAATTTTGAAACGCATGAAAGCAGATGGTCATGTCATTGGAAACCATAGTTGGAGCCATCCAGTTCTTTCAAAGCTTTCGCTTGATGACGCTAAAAAACAGATTATTGATACAGAGGATGCGCTAACTAAAGTGCTAGGTTCTAGTTCAAAACTCATGCGTCCGCCTTATGGGGCCATTACAGACGACATTCGCAATAGCCTAGACTTGAGTTTTATTATGTGGGATGTGGACAGTCTGGACTGGAAGAGTAAAAATGAAGCAGCTATCTTGACAGAAATTCAGCGTGAAGTTAAGAATGGTTCTATTATTCTCATGCATGATATCCATGCTGAGACGGTAAATGCTCTACCGAAGGTTATTGACTATTTGAAAGGGCAAGGTTATGACTTTGTAACCGTACCAGATTTGTTAGATTCTCGTCTTCAAGCTCACCAGCTTTACTACGACCGTGACCAATAATTCAAAAAATCTAAAGAGATAAGTTTTCATTGAGAATTTGTTTCTTTGGATTTTCTTCTCATAGAAAGGAAAAATAATGAAATCTTATACTTTAAATAATGGCGTTACAATACCAGTTCTGGGTTTTGGAACCTGGAAGGCTGAAAATGGGGAGATTGCTTACCAAGCTGTCCTAGAGGCTTTAAAGGCAGGCTATCGCCATATCGATACGGCAGCTATCTATAAAAATGAAGAAAGTGTTGGTCGTGCTATTCAAGATAGTGGCGTTCCGCGTGAGGAAATTTTTGTAACCAGTAAACTCTGGAATACAAATCACACCTATGAGCAAGCTCGTCAGGCTTTTGAAGAGTCTTTAGAGAAGCTGGGCTTGGAATATTTGGATTTGTATTTGATTCATTGGCCAAATCCAAAACCGCTCAGAGAAAATGACCAATGGAAAATCCGAAATTCAGAAGTCTGGAGAGCGATGGAGGAGCTTTATCAAGAAGGCAAAATCCGTGCTATCGGGGTTAGTAATTTCCTTCCCCATCATTTGGATGCCTTGCTTGAAACAGCAACAATCATCCCAGCTGTCAATCAGGTTCGCTTGGCGCCAGGTGTATATCAAGATCAAGTCGTAGCTTACTGTCGAGAAAAAGGAATTTTATTGGAAGCTTGGGGACCTTTTGGACAGGGAGAACTATTTGATAGTAAGCAAGTCCAAGAAATCGCAACAAATCATGGAAAATCGATTGCTCAGATAGCCTTGGCCTGGAGCTTGGCAGAAGGATTTTTACCACTTCCAAAATCTGTCACAGCTTCTCGTATTCAGGATAATCTTGATTGTTTTGGAATCGAATTGAGTCATGAGGAGAGAGAAACTTTAAAAACAATTGCTGTTCAGTCTGGTGCTCCACGAGTTGATGACATGGATTTCTAGAAAATCATAAAAAGAATTGTACATTGTTCCAATTTTTGATATAATAGTCTGCAGGAAAGAAAGTCTTATGGCGTTCTTCAAGCGAGCTTGGGATAGTGGGAGCCAAGTAGGGCAAAATAAAGAACTGGCGCTTTCTGTAGTATTTTCAAAAACAATGAAGTAATAAATTAGGGTGGAACCGCGTTTCTGACGCCCCTAGTCGCAAGGCTTGGGTGTTGAAATGCGGTTCTTTTGCTTATTCAGTCTATTGTGTGAAAGAAAGGAGAGACGTGGAAAACCTTTATCTTGTAAAAGACGATAGTCAACTAGCTGCATTTCGTGAGTTTGTAGTAAGAAATACTGAAAAGTTGAAAGATTATCAATCTTTTTTAAAGAATGAACTTGCAGTCTGTGATTTACCGCAAGCCGTTATTTGGTCAAGTTTTAATGCTGCTACACAGATTATTAGGGAAAGTGCTGTTCCAGCCTATACAAATAATAGACGAATGGTTATGACGCCTGATTTAGCTGTTTGGAAAGAGTTGTATTTGTATCAGTTGATGGACTACGAGTGTTCTCAGCAAACTCAAGCAATAGAAAGTCACTATCATTCTTTATCTGAAAATTTCCTCTTACAGATTGTAGGACATGAGTTAGCTCATTGGTCGGAGTATTTTTTAGATGATTTTGATGGTTACGACTCTTATATATGGTTCGAAGAGGGGATGGTTGAATATATTAGTCGCAAGTATTTCTTGACAGAAGAGGAATTTCAAGCGGAAAAAATTTGTAATCAATCTCTTGTAGAACTTTTTCAGAAGAAGTATGGTTGGCATTCATTGAATGATTTTGGTTCTTCGACTTATGATAAGAACTATGCAAGTATTTTTTACGAATACTGGCGTAGTTTTTTGACAATAGATAAGTTGGTAGAAAATCTAGGTAGTGTACAAGCGGTCTTCGATTCTTATCATTTATGGGCAAATACAGATAAAACTCTACCCTTGTTAAATTGGTTTGTTCAGCAGAAATTAATTGAAAAAGAAATATAAAAACTAAAGGAGTAAACAATGTCTAATAAATTAACATTTCAAGAAATTATTTTGACTTTGCAACAATTTTGGAATGATCAAGGTTGTATGCTTATGCAGGCTTATGACAATGAAAAAGGTGCGGGAACCATGAGTCCATACACTTTTCTTCGTGCTATCGGACCTGAGCCGTGGAATGCAGCGTATGTAGAGCCATCACGTCGTCCTGCTGACGGTCGTTACGGGGAAAACCCTAACCGTCTATACCAACACCACCAATTCCAAGTGGTTATGAAGCCTTCTCCATCAAATATCCAAGAACTTTATCTTGAGTCTTTAGAAAAATTGGGAATCAATCCTTTGGAACACGATATTCGTTTTGTTGAGGACAACTGGGAAAACCCATCAACTGGTTCAGCTGGTCTTGGTTGGGAAGTTTGGCTTGACGGTATGGAAATCACTCAGTTCACTTATTTCCAACAAGTTGGTGGATTGGCAACTGGCCCTGTGACTGCGGAAGTTACCTATGGTTTGGAGCGTTTGGCTTCTTACATTCAAGAAGTAGACTCTGTCTATGATATCGAGTGGGCTGATGGTGTAAAATACGGAGAAATCTTTATCCAGCCTGAGTATGAGCACTCAAAATATTCGTTTGAAATTTCGGACCAAGAAATGTTGTTGGAAAACTTTGATAAGTTTGAAAAAGAAGCTGGTCGTGCCTTGGAAGAAGGTTTGGTTCACCCTGCCTATGACTATGTTCTAAAATGTTCACACACCTTTAACCTGCTTGATGCGCGTGGTGCCGTATCTGTAACAGAGCGCGCAGGCTATATCGCTCGTATCCGTAACTTGGCCCGTGTCGTAGCCAAAACCTTTGTCGCAGAACGCAAACGCCTAGGCTACCCACTTTTAGATGAAGAAACACGAGCTAAACTTTTAGCAGAAGACGCAGAATAGTGAGTAATACTGTGCTCTAAAATCGTTAGAGGCAAGTCGAAGACTTGCTAGAGGGATATGCACCGCTGTACTGTTATGTGGGGATTTTTGAAACTTTAGGTTCAAAAATCAGTCAGCTAAATCCACTTTGATGAGACTGTTGGAAATCTTGATCAATTTTGCATTAGATTTCCCTACAGACTCACAAAGTTAGTTAGCGACGTCCCCAGTACCTAAGGTGCATATCAAAAAAGATTGAAGAAAATGTAAAGGAAAAAACATGACAAAAAACTTATTAGTAGAACTCGGTCTTGAAGAATTACCAGCCTATGTTGTCACACCAAGTGAAAAACAACTAGGCGAAAAAATGGCAGCCTTCCTCAAGGAAAATCGCCTGTCTTTTGAAGCTATTCAAACCTTCTCAACACCACGTCGTTTGGCTGTTCGTGTGACTGGTCTTGCAGACAAACAGTCTGATTTGACAGAAGATTTCAAGGGACCAGCAAAGAAAATTGCCTTGGATAGTGATGGAAACTTCACCAAAGCAGCTCAAGGATTTGTCCGTGGAAAAGGCTTGACTGTCGAAGATATCGAATTCTGTGAAATCAAGGGTGAAGAATATGTCTATGTCACTAAGGAAGAAGTTGGTCAAGCAGTGGAAGCCATTGTTCCTGGTGTTGTGGATGTCTTGAAGTCACTGACTTTCCCTGTCAGCATGCACTGGGCAGGAAATAGCTTTGAATACATTCGTCCTGTTCACACTTTAACCGTTCTTTTGGATGAGCAAGAGTTTGATTTGGATTTCCTTGATATCAAGGGTGATCGTGTCAGCCGTGGCCATCGTTTCTTAGGACAAGAAACTAAGATTCAGTCAGCCTTGAGCTATGAAGAAGATCTTCGTTCACAGTTTGTAATAGCGGATCCACGTGAACGTGAGCAAATGATTGTTGACCAAATCAAAGCAATTGAGGCAAAACATGGTGTACGAATCGAAATTGATGCTGATTTGCTCAATGAAGTCTTGAACTTGGTTGAATACCCAACTGCCTTTATGGGAAGTTTTGATGCCAAATACCTTGAAGTTCCAGAAGAAGTTTTGGTGACTTCGATGAAGGAACACCAACGCTACTTTGTTGTCCGTGATCAAGATGGAAAACTCTTGCCAAACTTCATTTCTGTTCGTAACGGAAACGCAGAGTATTTGGAAAATGTTATCAAAGGAAATGAAAAAGTCTTGGTAGCTCGTTTGGAAGACGGAGAATTCTTCTGGCGTGAAGACCAAAAATTGGTGATTTCAGATCTTGTTGAAAAATTAAACAATGTGACTTTCCACGAAAAGATTGGTTCCCTTCGTGAACACATGATTCGTACGGGTCAGATTGCTATTCTTTTGGCAGAAAAAGCTGGTTTGTCAGCGGATGAAACGATTGACCTAGCCCGAGCAGCAGCCATTTACAAGTTTGACTTGTTGACTGGTATGGTTGGTGAATTTGACGAGCTCCAAGGAATTATGGGTGAAAAATATGCCCTTCTTGCTGGTGAAACTCCAGCCGTGGCAGCTGCTATTCGTGAACACTACATGCCTACATCAGCCGAAGGCGAACTTCCAGAGAGCAAGGTCGGTGCAGTGCTTGCCATTGCAGACAAATTGGACACTATTTTGAGTTTCTTCTCAGTAGGTTTGATTCCATCAGGTTCTAACGATCCTTATGCCCTTCGTCGTGCGACCCAAGGTGTAGTTCGTATCTTGGATGCCTTTGGTTGGCACATTGCTATGGATGAGCTGATTGATAGCCTTTATGCTTTAACATTTGACAGCTTGACTTATGAAAATAAGGCAGAGGTTATGGACTTTATCAATGCTCGTGTTGATAAGATGATGGGTTCTACTCCAAAAGATATCAAGGAAGCAGTTCTTGCAGGTTCAAACTTTGTTGTGGCAGAGATGTTGGAAATAGCAAGTGCTCTCGTAGAAGCAAGCAAGGAAGAAGACTTCAAACCATCTGTTGAATCACTTTCTCGTGCCTTTAACTTGGCTGAGAAGGCAGAAGAAGTTGCTACAGTTGATTCAGCTCTCTTTGAAAATGAGCAAGAAAAAGCTTTGGCAGAAGCAGTAGAATCACTCGTTTTGTCAGGGACTGCCAGTCAACAATTGAAACAGCTCTTTAGACTTAGCCCAATTATTGATGCTTTCTTTGAAAATACCATGGTAATGGCAGAAGATCAGGCTGTTCGTCAAAATCGCTTGGCCATCTTGTCTCATTTAACTCAAAAAGCAGCTAAACTTGCACGTTTTAACCAAATTAACACTAAATAAAATTTGATAAACGGACTTTATCTTATCACAAAGGAGAAGAAATGGATCAGAAAAAAATTGATCGTATCAATGAGCTTGCTAAAAAGAAAAAAGCAGAAGGCTTGACACCAGAAGAAAAAGTGGAACAAGCTAAACTACGTGAGGAGTACATCGAAGGTTATCGTCGCTCTGTTCGTCACCACATCGAAGGGATCAAAATTGTTGACGAAGAAGGAAACGATGTTACACCAGAAAAACTACGCCAAGTACAACGTGAAAAAGGGTTACACGGCCGTAGTCTCGATGATCCAAATTCATAAAAACTATTCTTTCTTTTAACAAAGATAGATGAAACGATAACAAAACGACTAGCAGACACAAACTGCTGGTCGTTTTTAGCAAAAAAAGGAACCAAAATGGTTCCTAAAATTATTAGTTACTTGCGCCAGATGTAGCGTCTGCGCCACCACCGTGGCCTCCAGCATCACCTGAATCTGAAGCTCCAGATGTAGCATCTGCTCCGCCATGTCCTCCAGCAGGAGCTGCAGCATTTCCACCAACTAGACGTTGACCAGTTGTATTGAGGTACCAGTCAAGCCATGGTTGGAAATTAAAGATGATTTCATTGATTCCAGCATATGAGCCATCTGGGTAATACATTGCTTGGTAATTATGGGTATTAATAACGCCTTCTGGTGTTCCTGGCACAATTGTACGGACATATTCTTGGTCTCCGTTACGCAGTACGCCGACAACCCATTCAACGTTTTTCATTCTGGAATCTGGCAATGAACCGTGTACAGTTCCTAAACGGTTTCCTGATTGAGCACGTACACGTTTACCAAACATTGTATTTGGATCTTGGTGTGCGTTATTAAAGTACAAGAATTGGTTATTATCATCTGCATATGTCAACTCAAATGGCATTGCTTTTAAGAACATGTCGATTTGGTTAACTGTTAAGATACCGTGGTCTAATTTAACGTAAGTATCTCCAGAAACAGCTCCAACAAGTTCAGCAGCTTTTTCTACCCATTCAGGATCATCTGGATCAACACCTTGAATGGTAGTTGCAATTGAATTTGTACAATATAAATCTTCTGGTTCAATTGGTTTTGGTTTTTTCAATTTTGAAACGACTCCCACATATTTTACAAAGTTGTCCAAGCATGTTTCAAGGAAATTAATAGTTCCTTCGTTTGTGATATTGCCCTCAGCGTCAAAAGCTTCTTTGGCTTTACCAAGGAGGAATTCGTTACCTGGAAGAGTGTAGGCATTGACACCTGGAGCGTCAAGAATCTTACGAAGGTGAACTTGGGCACGAGAAGTACCTTGGTCGTAGTAAGAAGCACCCACAATCATGACTGGTTTGTTTTCAAATGGATGAACTTCGTATGAAAGCCATTCAAGAACAGATTTAAGAGAAGCTGAGATTGTGTGGTTGTGCTCAGGAGTCGCAATAATGACACCATCAGCACGTGTAATTCTGTTATACAAGAGACGCAATTGGAAGCTTTCATCCCATTTTTCGTCTTGGTTAAACATTGGAACTTCGTCAATTTCGAGGACTTCTAATTCAAATTTGAGTTTGAAGTGACGGCGGATGAATTCCAAGAGTTTACGGTTGTATGATTGATCGTAGTTTGATCCTACAAGTCCAACAAATTTCATTCTTTTTGGTC